>JADZET010000334.1 GCA_020850375.1 Phycisphaeraceae bacterium
GCCGCCCAAGCTCAGCCCGCCGCGCCCGCCGTGGCGACGCCCCCGGTTCCCGTCGACGGAGCTGCGCCGCAGCCTCCGGCTTCGACGCCACCGGCCGACAACGCCGTCGCCGTGCCCACGACCGCGGGCGCGCCGCAGGCCACGACGCCCTCAGCCCCCTCGGCTGATCCCGCGACGGCTGTGCAGCCCCCCCCGGTCGACGCACAGCCGCCGCAAGCTCGCCGGCCCGATGGGTCCGTCCCTCGATCCGATGCGCCATCGCATTCGTCTGATCCCACGAGCCACGCCTCGTCCAAGGCCTCCTCGCCACCCGCGCCCGTCCTGGCCGTCGCCACCCCGGGCAAGCCGCCCGAGGGCGCGGATCGTTCAGCCCTCGCCAATACCTCCGCTCAACCTGACGGCTCATCCGATGCCGCGCACGCGGCCCCACGTCCGCACACTCTCCCGCATGGCGCCGCCGACAACCTCACCACGCCGGGTGTTGCCGTCGGCGCCGCCAGTCACACCGACGCCGGCGCCGCCTTGACGACCCTGCTCTCGGGCCCGTTCACGACCGACGCCGGAGCAAAAGATGCGCTGGCGCAGGCGCAACCCCTGCCCGTTCCACCGTCCGCCGACGGTTATGGGACCGACGAGCAGGCCAATCTCAGCCGCGTCGTGCGCGGGCTGAGCGCCGCGCTCAATCAGAAGGGCGGGGCCGTCACCCTGCGACTTTCCCCGCCGGAGCTGGGCCTGGTGCGCATCCAGATACAGATCAGTCAGGGCGTCGTGCGGGCCGAGATCTTCACCGAGCACGCTTCGGCACGCTCATTGCTCGCCGATGGGTTGACCGAGCTGCGCCAGGCGCTGCAAGGTCACGGCCTGAGCGTTGATCGTTTGGGGGTGCAGACCATGACCACTACGTCCCCGAGTCCCGGGCCCGAGTCGTCCGGACGGATGAACGCCGGGCAGGACGGCGGCCGCAGCCGCGGCTCGTTCAGCCAGGAGCCCGGCCGGCAGGATCACCCGTCGGATCGACCCGGTCGCGAGACCTTCGACTTCGACAGCCAGCTCGCACGCGCCGTCGTCTAGCCTCGTTCACCGCCTCACCAAGCCTCGAAGGAGTTGCCCATGTCCGCCGCCGCCATCAGCTCCGCCGGTTCGACCAGCAGCACCGGATCGAGCAACGCCTTCGCCACCATCAGCTCCGACAAGTTCATCAAGATCATGCTCACCGAGCTGACCAACCAGGACCCCTTCCAGCCCCAGGACTCGGGCAAGCTCATGGAGCAGATCTCGAACCTGCGCAACATCGAGAGCCAGATGTCCCTCAAGGACTCGATGGAGCAACTCGTCGAGGACTCGGGCAAGAACCAGGACGCGCTGCTCGACCACCTCAGCGCCCTACTGCTCCAGAACCAGATCAGCTCCGCCGGCAGCCTCATCGGCAAGCAGGTCACCGGCACCGACCTCGACAACCAGTCGGTCGACGGCATCGTCACCTCCGTCCGCGTCGAGCAGGGACTGGTCATGCTCGAACTCGACAGCGGCAAGTCGCTGCCGATGGTCCTGCTCGACGAGTTCCACGTCCCGACCGGCGCGCCGGCCGACACGACGCCGGACGACGCCGCCACGACCGATTCCGCCGAGGCCGAATGATCCAAGCCTCCCCGAAGATTTCGGGTGTTTCCAGGCGTTCTGAAGGTTCAGGAGACCCTCTCCCGTGACGACCGACGCAGGCCGATGGCTCAGGATGCTCGAACCGGCGCTCCGCCCGGCCGGGGCGACCGCGCCCGAGTCGGCCCTGCGCCCCCCGGGCTCCGAGGCCGTCGATCCCGCCACCGGCCAGACCTTCGCCGACCTGCTCGACCAGGTCCGAGAGGTCACCGACCTGATCCCGGGGGCCGACGTCGGTGATCCGGCGTTGGGCGTCGAGAACCCGGCCGACCCCGCCGCCAGGCCCGGCGCATCGATGCCCGGCTCGGGACCGCTCTCACCCCTGGCCCAGTTCTCCGAGATCCAGAACGAGTCGCTCCGTCAGCTTCACCCTCAGTGGCAGGCCCCGCCGGCCTCCTGAGTCGCAGGTTCTACCCTCGGGGCCGATCGGCCCCCGTCCAGAAGGAGTTTGATCATGGGTCTTAGCGGCGCAATGTACACGGGCCTGACCGGCATGTCCGCCAACTCCGCCTGGATCAACAACGCCGGTAACAACATCGCCAACGCCAACACCCTGGCCTACAAGGCCTCGGCCATGCACTTCCAGACCCAGGTCTCGCAGATGATCCGCTCCGCCGCCGGCCCCTCGGCCACCTCCGGCGGCCGCAACCCCACCCAGGTCGGCATGGGCGTCGCCGTCGGCTCGACCACCCGCAACTTCACCGACGGCAGCGGACAGCCCACCGGCGTCGCCACCAACATGGCCATCAGCGGCGACGGCTTCTTCGTCATCGACGTCAACGGCTCGCTACGCTACACCCGCGCCGGTGATTTCACCCGCGACCCGGCCGACAATCTCGTCAACTCCGACGGCAACCGCCTCCAGGGCTACGGCATCGACAACAACTTCAACCTCGTCCAGGGCATCCTGACCGACATCACCATCCCCTTGAACAAGCTGACCATCGCCCAGGCCTCGACGCAGGTCACCCTCGGCGGCGCCCTGGACAAGAACGGCGACGCCGCCACCCAGGGCTCGATCAACACCTCCGACGCCCTCTACTCCGACTCGGCCGCCACCACCGCCGCCACCACCGCCACCGCCCTGACGAGCCTTTACACCACCGCCGGCGGCGCCACCCCACGCTTCGCCGCCGGCGACGTCATCACCCTCCAGGGCGTCCAGAAAGGCCTCGACAACGAGGAGAACCGCACCCTCCAGACCTACACCTTCGAGGTCGGCGCCGCCAACACCACCGGCTCGGACGACTACGGCGCCACCGTCCAGGACTTCCTCGACTTCCTCGGCTCCGTCCTGGGCGTCGACAGCAGCCAGGGCGACGGAGCGGGCGTGACCCTCGACGTCTCGGGCCGGATCGTCGTCCAGGGCAACTCCGGCACGCTCAACGACCTGACCTTCGCCGACGGCAGCGTCGCCGTGGGCTCGAACGCCAGCTTCGGCTGGGCCAAGACCCAGCAGGCCGACGGCACCTCGGCCCGCACCACCGTCCGCCTCTACGACAGCCTCGGCACCGCCGTCGACGCCGACGTGACCATGGTCCTGGACAGCAAGGACAACAACGGCACCCATTGGCGCTACTACGTCCACGCCGATGCCGACACCGACCTGGACACCTTCATCGACACCGGCACCGTCGACTTCGACACCGACGGCAGGTTCACCTCCTCCTCCGCGTCCACCTTCACCATCGATCGTGACAACACCGGGTCGGGCACGCCCCTTGCGATCGCCCTGGGCTTCGACTCCAAGCTCACCGCCACCGACCTCAGCGAGGTCGGCACGCAGCAGCAGATCACCAGCACCACCGACGGCTCGCCCGTGGGCGTGCTGACGTCCTTCCAGATCAACTCCGACGGCGTGATCATGGGCAAGTTCAACAACAACATGGACAAGACCCTCGGCCAGATCGTCCTGGCGATGTTCTCCAACAACGCCGGCATGGTCGAGGAGGGCCACAACATCTACAACGCCTCGCTCAACTCCGGCCAGGCCGTCCTGACCGCACCCACCCAGTACGGGTCCGGCGGCCTCAACCAGTACCAGGTCGAGGGCTCCAACGTCGACCTCTCCAACGAGTTCATCAACCTCATCAACGCCTCGACCGGCTACTCGGCCGCCTCACGCGTGATCAACACCACCACCCAGCTCATCCAGGAGCTGCTCGCCGCCGTCCGCTGAACGCTCCTTCGGGCCGTGAGGCCGTCCGGCGACCCTTAACCCCTCCGCACCAGGTGCCCGCATGATCGCCCTGACGCGACTGAACGGGAAAAAGTTCGTCCTCAACGCCGACCTCATCCGCACCGTCGAGGAGGTCCCGGACACCACGATCACCCTGCTCGGCGGCGACCACGTGATCGTCCGCGAGTCCATGCGCGAGGTCGTGGGCCTGGCCGTCGAGTACGGCCGCTCACTCCGCCGGTTGATGCCCGTCACCTGATTTTCTCACCAGCCACGCGCGAATCGGGTTCACGGCAAGTCGACGCGCCGCGACCGGGACCACCCGCCGCGAATCACGATCTCTCAGATTCCACGGCCGCGCGGACCGATAAAAGCCCAGTGGATCGATCCCACGGCTGCGGGGCGGCACGATGGATATTGGACTGTTGTTCGGCATTCTCGGCACCTGGGTGCTGATCGTCTGGGCGTTGCTCTCGGGCGGCAGCCTCGTGGCCTACTATGACTTCGCCAGCGTCGTCCTGGTCATCGGCGGCACCTTCACCCTCGTCTTCTTCTGCTACCCCGCACGCAACGTCGGACGCTTCTTCTCCGTCTTCCGCACCGCCCTGTTCCACAAGGCCCAGTCCAACGAGAAGCTCATCGAGGACCTCGTCTCCTACGCCGAGATGGCCCGACGCGACGGCATCCTCAGCCTCGAGAACGTCACCAAGGACATCGACGACCGCTTCATCGTCCGCGGCATCCAGATGGCCGTCGACGGCACCGACCCCGAGCTCA
>JADZET010000335.1 GCA_020850375.1 Phycisphaeraceae bacterium
CGTCAATCCTAAAGCGCAAAACCGCTTCCGCCAACACATTCGTGCAAGTTTCGATGGGGAAAATGCGTCAAAACAAGGCATCTTGGCGGGTTCTGAGGCGATCTGCGTGAAGCTGGGAAGAAATGACACCTTGGGTTGCCTGTTTTCCGGGCTCGACGCGGGGCCGCCCCCGTCGCCACCTCACCGCCCGGTCGCGCGGATCGCGCGGGCCTGACGCGCCCGCCCCCCCATCGGCCCCCCACCGAACATCCCCGTCCGCTCACCGGACCCGCCCGGATCATCCCCCCGCTCGCACCGGCGGGCGTCGTGCTCGAGCAGGCCGTCGATCACGTCACCGGGCCGGCCCAGCGTTTCGACGAGGTATTCCCGCAGGAGCGTCCGCAGACGAGCCAGGGCGATGGCGTGTGTCTGGCCCGTCCGGGCGTAGATCCAGTCCGTCAACGCCAGGAACGCCGCGAAGGGTGAGGCCGACGGCGCCCCTTGCATCGACCACAGCAGCGGCAGCGTCGCGGTGAATCGCCCGCTGTTGGCCAGAAGGTCCCAGTAGCGTGCGAAGCGGCGCAGACGCTGGAGCGTGGCGAAGTCCAGCAGGTTGTTGGCGAGGATCTCGTAGGGCGGGTGCGGGCTGTAGATCATGCCGAACGCGGCGTCGTGCCGGCCGATGGGCGTGCCGCGCAGGCGCTTGAGCAGGCCGACCTGGATCTCCTGCGGGCCGAGGCTCACCAGCCGATCGAAGCCGGCGGCGAAGCTCGCGAGCGATTCGCCCGGCAGGCCGACGATCAGGTCCGTGTGCAGGTGCACGCCGGTGTTCTGCCGCAGCCAGCGGAGGTTCTGCTCAGCCTGCTCATTGTTCTGCCGACGGCTGATGCGGGCGGTGACCTCCTCGTTGAAGCTCTGGATGCCGACCTCGAGCTGCACCGCCCCGGCGGGGAACGTCGCCAGCGCCCGACCCAGTTCCGGGGGCATGCGGTCGGGGATCATCTCGAAGTGCAAGGAAAGGTCCGTCACCTGTTGACGCTGGAAGAACTCGACGATCGCCAGGCTCGTGTCGAGCCGAAGGTTGAAGGTGCGGTCGACGAACTTGAAGTGCCGCGCGCCACGGTCGATCAGACGTTGCATCGCGGCGAGGAACTTCTCCAGCGGGAAGGTCCGCAGCGGGACATCCAGCGACGAGAGGCAGAACTCGCACGAGAACGGGCACCCGCGCGAGGCCTCGACGTAGAGCACGCGGTGGGCGATGTCGTTCGCGTCGTAAAGGTCATAGGGCAGCTCGAGCGCGGCGAGGTCGGGCAGTTCGGCCGCAATGATTTTCTCTGCGGGCCGCTCACCCGAAAGCAGCCTGCGGCACAGCTCGGCGAACGCCAGGTCCGCCTCGCCGGTGACGACGTAGTCCGCCAGGCGGACGATCTGCTGGTCGTCCGTCTCGTGGCTGACCTCCGGCCCGCCCAGGACGATCGTCAGTTGCGGGTCGAGGCGTTTGAGCAGCGCCACAAGCTCGGTCGTCGGCGTGACGTTCCAGACGTAGACGCCCAGCCCGAGGATGCGCGGCCGATCGCGCAGGATCGCCTCGGCGACGTCCACGGGCCGGCGGGTGATCTCGAACTCGCGGATGGCGGCTTGCGGTCGCAGCTCGCCGAGGTTGGCCAGCAGGTAGCGCAGCCCCAGGGCGCTGTGGGCGTAGCGTGCGTTGAGCGTGCTGAGCAGGATCTCGGGCACAACGGATAGTGTAGGGACAATCGCGCGAAAACTGCAGGACGCACCTTACCCCCCCGCCCCGACGCTGCATGGCCTGTCCGAGCCGGGCACTGTGTGCCCGGACCGGCGACACCGTCGCCGGCTCTGACGAACAGGGAGGCTCAATCTCATGCAAGGTGAATCAGCGGTTCACGGCGTGGCGGCCGAGGCGGTGGGCGTGGTGTCGCGGAGCTGGAGCTGGTCGGTCCAGCGGAGCCAATCCTCCCAGTGCCGATGGGTCATCAGGCCCACGCTGTCGTTGAAGGCATCCTCGGGGATGCGCTTGAGCTGGTCCTGGGCCCGGCGGTTGGCGGCGCGGGCCTCCTGGACCTGTCCGAGCTCGGCGTGGGCGTTGACGATCTGGATCAGGGCCACCAGCGAGGCCGGCTCGCGCTCCCAGCGGCGGGCGGCGAGGTCGTAGAGCTCGATCGCCTGCTTGAACCGCCGCAGGTCGAAGGCGCAGTCGGCCCGGAAGAAGAACGAGTCGCGGTAGTAGACCTGCTCGAGCGGGCCCAGGGCGTCGAAGGGCCGCTGCTCGAGCTCGGTGATGACCTGGTCGTAGAGGCGCAGGGCCTGGTCGAGCCGCTGGTCGCGTTCGTGCTGGCGGGCGGCGATCTGGGCCTGGCTGAGGGCCTGGTCGGGGTCGGCCTCGAGCTCCTTGATCGACTGCCGGTAGGCGTCGGCCAGCAGGAAACGTACGGCCGCGGTGTGGTTGTCGCCGCGGGCCTCCATCAGGTCCAGGGCCTGGGAGAGGCGGGCGATGGCGTCGCGGTACTCGCCGAGCTGGTGGTGCAGTCGGCCGAGCTCCTGGAGCGCGTCGATGTAGCGTGGGCTCTGCGGGGTGATGGCGGGGTGGTTCTCGAGGATGCCGTTGAGCGTGCGCTTGGCCGCGTCGTAGTCCTTCATCTCCGCGTAGCATCGGGCCAGGGGGACGAGGCTGTCGTAGGTGTCGGGGCTGTTGGGGTAGATCTCGGCCAGGGAGAGGAACTGGCCCAGGGCGGCCTGGTACTGGCCGTCGACGAGGTAGGCCAGCCCCAGCCGGCGGGCGGCGGTCTGGCGGCGGGGGTCCTCGGGCAGGAACTGGATGTAGTCGCCGTAGCGGGCGATGGCCTTGGCCCAGAGCTGGGCCTTGTCGTAGCACTCGGCGCTCTGCCAGAGGGTGTCGGCGAAGGCCTTGGCGTCGCCCTCGGTCTCGGCCATCAGGGCGTGCTTGTAATAGTAGTCGCCGGCCGTCTCGTAGTGCAGGGCGGCCTCCTGGTTCGACAGCTCGAAGGCCGTGCGCCACTGGCTGCTGGTGGCGCGGGCGACCTGCTCGACGGTGGGCTTGAGGCCCTGGGCGTGGGCCTTGAGCTGGTCGGCGAGCTTCTCGTGAGCCACGGCCAGCCGGCCGGCGATCTTGCGCGGCGGGTCCTGGCCGTACAGCGGCGAGAGCGTGCCGAGGTAGTCCAGGGCGAGCTGATAGTCCTGGTTCGAGAAGGCCCGGTCGTAGTGGTCGAGCACGACCTCCTCGAGCGCATGGCGGACGGGCGCGTCGGCGGGGATCTGACGGTTGCGCACCTGCTCGACGGCCTGGCCGAGGACGTCGCGGGCCTGGTCGTGCTCCGAGGCCCGGGCCCGGCAGTCGCCCAGGCCGATCAGGGCCTGGATGTAGCTGGTCGTGCCGGGGTAGTTCTCCACGGCGTCGGCGAAGTAGCGGACGGCCTGGGCGGGGTCACTGGTGCGCGACAGGGCCACCTGGCCCAGGCCCACCAGGGCCTCGGCATTGAGGGGATTTTCCGGGGTCTTGTCGAGGTAGCCCGCGGCCTTGTCGAACCACCGCCAGGCGTCGTCGAACGCCCCGAGCTTCTGGTACGCCCGGGCCAGCGGCAGCATCAGCTCCACCAGGTCCTGCTCGGGCCCGCCGTCCGCGAGCACGGCCAGACGGCGCAACAGGTAATCGCGGACCTGCTCGGCGGCGCCGACCTCGGCCGGCTGGGTGGATGCGTCAGGCCCCTCGACGATCGGGCCCATCGGCGAAGGCTCGGCCTCGAACATCAGCATCGCCCGCTGGGCCGTGGCCCAGACCTCCAGACGCCGCCGCTCGCCGGCGTCGGTCACCTTGCTCAGCTCGGCCGAGAACCGGGCCAGCAGCGGCAGGATCCGCTCGCTGTCGCGCCGGCCGGGCGCGTCGAGGCGCCGCTGGATGATCTGCTGGAGGATCAGGTGCCGACGCCCCGCGGCCTCGGAGACCTGCTCCATCTTCCGCATGGCCTCGTCCTCGCGGCCGAGCGCCACGAGGGCCTGCGTCCAGCGGATCAGGTGCGTGTCGTCGAGCGGGCCGCTCAACTCCGACGCCCGGCTGTAGGCGTTGACGATCTGCTGGTGCGACTCGGGGTTGTCCCAGCGGTTGGCCAACTGCTGCTCGTAGATCAGGTCGCCCTGGACGAGGTTGAAGCGGAAGAGGTGCCCGGCCGCGTCGGGCTCATTGAGGCGGGCGGCGACCAGGTCGAGCTGGCCCTTGGCGCCCTCGAAGTCCTGGGCCTTGATCATCTGCTGGGCCACGTCGAGCGTCTGGGGGTAGTCGAAGGGCGTGGGCTTGGCCCGCATGCCGTAGACGCCCAGCAACATCAGCCCCAACCCCAGCAGCAGCACGGGCAGGTGCCAGGCCTGGCTCCAGCCCTGCTCGACCTCGACCTGCTCGGCATCGACGGCTTCTTCCGCGGCCAGCAGCGGATCGTCCGTGTCGGCCATGGGGTCCGGCACGGCCTGGGGATCGGGCGCGGGCTCGGCCGGGGGCTTGCCGACGGCGGCCCTGGGGGATTCTTGCTCGGTCTGCTTCTTGGCCATGAGCACTCGATCTGGCTGACACGTGATGCCAAGGCCATCGGCCCGTCTTCCAGGCCGGCCCGGCGCAACCGGAATCCGCAACCTCTACGTCGTCTACGTCCTCCTGGCGGAACGAGGTTGTTATCAGACGCGACTGCCATTGAACATCGGCCAAGAAGTGACCTGTGCATGAATGCCCGGAGGGGCCGATCCAGCCCTGCTAACCTCTGTCGTGCAAGGCATCTAAATGCTCGCCCTGCCCGGGTGTTCGACGGCTGTCTGGGTCGGTCTGTCAGGCGCCGCCAGCGGCGTCGATCTCGGCCGACAACATCCGACGCAGCCTTAGCCACTGACCGGCGGCAAACAGGCTCCGCGGCCGCCCGCCCCGGCTCGCTCACGCACCGGCTAGCCCGAGCCTCTGGGCCCACACGCGTGAGCCCGGAACACGTCTGCAAAAAAAGCCGCTCCCGGGTTGGGAGCGGCTTGATGAATCACTCGAACTGTAGCGTCCGTCCGGACGCGGCTCTGATCAGAGATCAGGCGCGACGACGGCGAGCCAGAGCCAGGCCGCCCAGGGCCAGGAGGCTGAGGCTGGCGGGCTCGGGAACCACGTGGATGATCGCGTCAGCCAACGCGCCGGCCACGCCGGCGGTGCGAGGATCAACCTGGTCGCCGACCGTGCCGAAGCCGGTCGTGGCGGGGTTGTTCCACTGGCCGAAGATCGGGTCACCGAACTCGTCCTCGCCGATGAAGTACTCGCCTTCAGCGTAGCTGATGCCGCCACCGTTGTTGGTGGTGATCCAGACGTTGGTGTCGCCGGGGGCCATGCCGACCGCGGAGACCGTCACGATGGCAACACGGTACGACGAGCTGTTGGCCTTGTAGGTGTTGTCCGCAGCGCCGAACGTGCCGTTGATGCCGTTCTCGGTGATGGCGAACAGAACCATGCCGTCAATGAGCTTGCTGGCCGCACCCGTGGTGCCGTTGACCTTGCCGGCGTTCCAACGCGTGTTGGGGTTGATGAACGGGTTGGAGACGTTGATGGCGCCGGTGCTCACGACGTGACCGGGGGCATCCATCACCAGGTCAACCGCCAAGCCGTTGATCTTCTCGTTCGTCGGAACCTGGAAGTACATGTACAGGTTGATGGACGAGGGGAACGACACGCCGGTCGGGTCAAGTGTGACCTCCGGAACGCCGGGGGCAGGCAAAGCCGGGATGGCGCTGTCAGCCACCAGGTACAGCACACCTGCCGACGCCTGGCCGGCCACGAGGCCGCCCACAATCATAAGTGCCGCGAACAGACCATGCCTTCTCATCTTTTCGCTCCTTTTCGTGAAAAACGGGGCCCAAGTTGCTGAA
>JADZET010000336.1 GCA_020850375.1 Phycisphaeraceae bacterium
AGACGGTGCCGACCTGGACGAACTTGCGGAGGTTGCGGAGTCGGGCGTGCTCGATCAGGTGCAGGCCCATGGCCATGTTGGCGAAGAAGAATCGGCCGGGGTTGGCGCGGTTGGCGCCGATCCCCCCTACTTCCGCGGCGAGGTGGATGACGACGTCGGGCCGGGCGTCGTCGTAGAGCTTGACGACGCCGGGCTCGTGGGTGAGGTCGTAGTCGCGTCGGCGGGGGATGAAGATGTCGCGGGCGCCGCGTCGGCGGAGTTTCTCGACGAGGACCTGGCCGAGGAAGCCGGCCCCGCCGGTGACAACGACGCGGAGGTTGGACCAGTCAAGGGATGTGGGCATGGCGGTGGTGAATCTCAGGGGAAAGAAGCGATCACTGGTCGTGGCCGACGTTCGCCGGGAGCTGGTGGCCGGCCTGGCGGAGGGTCTTCTCGCGGGCGGCCATCTCCATGTCGTGCTCGACCATCATCTTGACCAGGCCCCGGAAGTCGACCTTGGGTTGCCAGTTGAGCTTCTTGCGGGCCTTGGTGGAGTCGCCCAGGAGCAGGTCGACCTCGGTGGGACGGAAGTAGCGGGGGTCGATCTCGACGTATTTCTTGGGATCGAGGCCTACCTCGGCGAAGGCGAGGTCGAGGAACTCACGGACGGTGTGGGTCTCGCCCATGGCCACGACGTAGTCGTCGGGCTGGTCCTGCTGGAGCATGAGCCACATGGCCTGGACATAGTCGCCGGCGAAGCCCCAGTCGCGTTTGGCGTCGAGGTTGCCCATGAAGAGCTTGTCCTGAAGGCCGTGCTTGATGCGGCCGATGGCGCGGGTGATCTTGCGGGTGACGAAGGTCTCGCCGCGGCGGGGGGACTCGTGGTTGAAGAGGATGCCGCAGGAGGCGTGGAGGTTGTAGGCCTCGCGGTAGTTGACGGTCATGTAGTGGGAGAAGCACTGGGCCACGCCGTAGGGGCTGCGGGGGTAGAAGGGGGTGGTCTCGCGCTGGGGGGTCTCCTGGACGAGGCCGAACATCTCGGAGCTCGAGGCCTGGTCGAAGCGGACGCGGCGGCGGGTGTAGGCCTCGTACTCGCGGATGGCTTCGAGGAGGCGCAGGGTGCCCAGGCCGGTGACGTCGGAGGTGTAGAGAGGCATGTCGAAGCTGACGCGGACGTGGGACTGGGCGGCGAGGTTGTAGACCTCTTCCGGGGCGGTTTCGTCGAGGACGCGTCGGAGGCCGTTGGCGTCGGAGAGGTCGCCGTAGTGGAGCTTGACGCCGGCGGAGGATTGATGCGGGTCGGCGTAGAGGTGGTCGATGCGGCTGGTGTTGAAGGAGCTCGAGCGGCGGATCAGGCCGTGGACCTGATAACCCTTGGCGAGCAGGAGCTCGGCGAGGTAGCTGCCGTCCTGGCCGGTGATGCCCGTGATCAGGGCGGATTTCTGAGCCATGAAGCGGGTCTCCTCAGGCCCCGTCGGCGGATGGGCGGGGCGGCCGCGATGGGCGGTGTAAGGGGATATCGTCCCGATGCGCTGGGCGCTTAAACCTTTTTCCGGCACGGCTTAGATGACAATTGCCGGAGCCCTGGGTCAAACGCAGGGCATTATAATGCCGATGTCAGCAGGGGGAATTCGCCATTGGCCAAGGGGTCTCTTGCGGGCGCCTCCAACGCCCTGCCCGGAAAGGCTCGAGTCCATGATCGACGTGATGATCATCGCCCACAACGAGCGGCTGAACCTTCCGCATTGCTTACGCTCGCTGACGGGGTGGGTTCATCAGGTCTTCGTGATCGACAGCGGGTCGACGGACGGGACGGTGGAGATCGCGCGGGAGATGGGGGCGCAGGTGCACCACCATCCGTGGGAGGGTTATGCGCGGCAGAAGAACTGGGGGCTGGAGAATCTGCCGTGGGAATCGCCCTGGGTGATGATCCTCGACGCGGATGAGGGGGTGCCGGAGGAGCTGCGGAAGGTCTTGGTGGGGATCACGTCGCGGCCGGCGGAGGAGGTCAGGGAGAACGGTTTCTTCATCAACCGGCTGACGTACTTCATGAACCGGCCTCTGCGGCATTGCGGTTACTTTCCGAGCTGGAACCTGAGGTTGTTCAAGCGGGGGATGGCCAAGTACGAGGACCGGCTGGTGCACGAGCACATGCTGGTTCCCGAGCCGGTGGGGTACATCCACGAGGCGATGTTCCACAACGATCGTCGGGGGCTGGAGCATTACATCGCCAAGCACAACCGATATTCGACGCTCGAGGCGCAGTCGCTGTGGGCGGAGATCGTGGCGTCGCGGACGGGGACGCTGGCGAAGGAGTCGCTGCCGGCCGACGCGCGGCGGAGGCGGTGGCTCAAGCAGCACGTGCTGCCGCGGATCCCGGCGCCGTGGGTGGGGCGGTTCCTGTATATGTACATTTTCAAGCTGGGGATCCTTGACGGGCGGTCGGGGCTGGAGTTCTGCCAGTTCATCGCGATGTATGACTTCATGGTGTCGCTGAAGCTGCGGGAGATCCGGCGGGCGGTGAGAGACGGGGAGATGCCGGTGTCGCAGACCAAGCCGATCCAGGGGCTGGCCGTGGCGGAGGGGGAGGAGCGGCCGGCGGGGTCGGGCTCTGATCACTGATTGACTCGACGGGACGTCCAAGCGTGAAGATTGTCCATTACCTGTTCAAGTTCCAGTTGTCGGACGGGGGGGTGGTGCGCGCGGTGCTGGACCTGGTGTGGGCGCTGCGCGGGCGGGGGCATGAGGTGACGGTGCTGTCGTGCGGGCTGAGCGACGTGCCGGAATCGTGGCGCGGCCCGGAGGGGTTGAGGTGGCATCTGATCGAGGGGTGGCCGAGGCGTCGATCATCCGGGGTCACTTCCGGAGGGCCTCCCCTGCTGCTGTCGGGCGCGTCACGTCAACTGGCGGAGCGGTGTCTGCGTGAGGCGGACGTGCTGCACATGCATGGGGCGTGGGACCCGCTGAACTGGCGGTTGGGGGCGATGGCACGGGGATTGGGCAGGCCGTACATCGTGTCGAGTCATGGGATGCTCGACACGTGGTGCATGCGGCAGAAGGCGCTCAAGAAGCGGCTGTTCATCGCGCTCGAGGCGGGGCGGTGTCTGAGGCGTGCGGCGGCGGTGCACTGCACGGCGGAGGCGGAGGCGGAGCAGGTGGGGCCGTGGTGCCGGCCGGCGCCGACGCGGGTGGTGCCACTGCTGGCGGACATGAGCCATCTGAGCCATCTGCCGGGCCCGGAGATCGCGCACAAGACTTGGCCGGGGGTGTTTGATGGGTCGCCGGTGCTGCTGTTCATGGGGCGGATTCACCCGAAGAAGGGCGCGCTGCACCTGATCGAGGCGGCGGCGTTGCTGCACAAGCGGGGAAGCCGGGTGAAGGTGGTGCTGGCCGGCGGGGTGGAGGATCAGGCGTATGCGGCGCGGATCAACGAGCTGGTGGCGCGGGAAGGACTGGGCGGGCACGTGCTGATGGCGGGGTTTGTGCGGGGGCAGGCGCAGTTGTCGCTGTATCAGGCGTCGGACCTGATGGTGCTGCCGACGGCGCAGGAGAACTGGGGGCTGGTGCTGAGCGAATCGCTGGCTTGCGGGACGCCGGTGGTCACGACGTATGGAGTGGACATCTGGAAGGATCTGCAGGCGAGCGGGGCGGGGACGATCGTCGAGCCGACGGGGACGGCGCTGGCCGAGGCGATTGGGCCGTTGCTGGCGGACCGTGAGAAGCTGGCGGCGGCGGGACAGAGGGCGCGAGCGTGGGTGTTTGAGCACTGGGACGCGGGCAAGGCGCTGGCGGGGTTTGAGTCGCTGTATCGGTCGGTGATCGCCGGGGGGTGAGCATTACGCGTGGCAGCGCTGGTAAGCGTAGCGGATGGCCTGCTCCATGCCGTCGGCCATGCGGGGGATGTTGAATTCCTCGAGGACGGTGCGGCGGGCGCTCTCGCCGAGGCGGCGGCGCAGGGGCTCGTCGGCGAGGAGGTGGGTGACGGCGTCGGCGAGGTCCTTGGGGTCCTCCCCGGGGTAGAGCCAGGCGTTGTCGCGGTCGCGGAGGGCCTCGACCTCGGGGTTGCTCGAGTCCAGGGCGTCGCTGGTGACGATGGGTAGGCCGTAGCCCATGGCGTGCAGGAGGCTCAGGCCGATGCGTCGGGGGTAGACGAACAGGTCGCTGCTGAGGAAATAGGGCGCGAGCTGGTCCTCGCCGTAGATCTCGCCGGCGAACAGGACGTTGGGCTCGAGGTTCATGTCGCGGACCATCTGACGGACGGCGGGTTCGAGGTCGCCCTTGCCGATGATGATGGTGCGGAGGGTGGGGTGGCGCTGCACGAGCAGGCGGGTGGTCTGGATCATGAGCTCGGGCTTTTTCTCGTGGTAGAGGCGGGAGACGAAGAGCAGGACGGGGCCCTTATCGAGGTTGTGCTGGCGGCGGAAGTCGGCCAGATCCGCGGGGCGGTCGAGCCAGGCCTGGCGGGCCTTCTGGATGGGGTCCTGCTCGAGGGCGTTGAGGGCGACGAAGACGCGGTCGGGGGGGAAGCCGGCGTCGAGGTAGCGGCGGCGGGTGGTGTGGTTGTAGAAGACCAGGGCGGTGGCGAGGCGAGAGACGGCGAGGCGGAGCTTCCAACCGGCTCGTCCGGGACGACGGGCGTAACCGTGGCCCCAGAGGATGCAGGGGATGCGCCGGCGGCGGCAGCGCAGGAGGGCGGGGATGAGGTTGACGTAGCGGAGGTTGGCGGCGAGGACGACGACGTCGCAGGCGCCGGGGCGGGTCAGGGCGGAGATCGGGGCGTGCCAGATCAGGCCGAAGGGGCGCAGGACGCGGTCGGGGACAAGCTGGGACTTGAAGCCGTCGGAGGCGACGCTGGGCGGGCCGGTGGCGTGGTCGGCGTGATAGACGGTGACGTCGAGGCCGGGGCGTCGGGCGAGCTCACGGAAGAAGGGGACGCGGTACCTGGGCAGGGCGGGCTGCTGGATGGCGACGCGGAGGGTGGGGGCGGGATGATCTGTTGGCGTCATATCGAACCTCAGGGGCTCCCCGACGGCCTAGTCTGTGGCGTTGCGGTGGAGCAGCCGTGCGGCGGTGCGTACGACGCCGGCGGCGAGTCTGCCGCGTTCGGAGGAAGAGAGGACCCACAGCCAGGTCATGGCGGCGTAGGCGATGGTAAATGCGGCGGCGAGGATCAACAACTCGACGACGTCGTGTCGTGGCGACCAGAGCCAGCGGGCGAGAGCGACGGGGATGGCGGCGAACAGGACGGCGAGGGCGGGGCGCAGGAGTGGGCCGTACATGTCGCGGAGGTTGAGCCTGAGCCATCGTGAGCCGAGCAGGGGCAGGGCGACGAAGAAGGAACCCGAGAGCACGACGGTGAAGGCCCAGGCGGGCCCGAGGTAGCGGTAGGGTTCGGGCAGGAGGTGCATCAGGGCCAGGGCCAGGAGCGGGTTGGTCAGACCGGCGGCGAGCATCCAGGGGGCGTAGCGTCGGACGTGGCCGGCGCCGTAGAGCATGACCATCCAGCCCTCGGAGACGGATCGCATGCCCCAGGCGACGGCGAGGAGGCGGATGAGGGTGACGGCGCGGGCGACCTCGTCGGGGGGGAAGTTGGGGCGGTTGGCGACCCAGACGCGGAGGATCGGCTCGGCGAGGATCATCAGGCCGGCCATGGCGGGCAGCCCCATCAGGCCGTGGAGGCGCGTGGCGTGGAAGACAACGGCCTTGAGCTTCAGGTCGTGATCGGGCTCGGAGGTGATGCGGGCGGTGACGGAGGCCAGGCCGGTGGTCATGCCGCTGGAGGTCATGCGGATGTAGCCGGCGAGCTGGAAGGCGTAACCCCAGATCAGATTGCCGACGAGCCCGAAGGCGAGGTTCATCAGCAGGGGCGAGACGACCTCGGGGATGAGCAGGGCGGTCATGACGCCGGTGTTCCATCCGCCGACGGTGACGACCTCGTGGAGGGCGCGGCGGTTGACGCGTGAGCGTCGGGGGATCATGGCCTTGTCGCGGGTGAAGACGACCAGGGCGAAGACGACGCAGCTGATGGCGACGAAGCCGGAGGAGGCCCATCCGTAGAAGATGACACCGGGGCCGGGGTCGAAGGCGGGCAGGACGAGCAGGCCCAGGGCGCCGAGGAGCGAGCAGGCGCGGCGGAGGATGATCCAGAGGTTGTAGACGACCATCCGCTCGGTGGCGAGGAAGTAATTGATCTGCGGGGCGGTGAGGATGACCATGATCATCTCAACGGCCCGGGCGAGGACGAACCATCGTGCGGCGGGGAGAAGGGACGGGGGGTTGATGTTGAACAGGGGGAGGCAGACGAGGATGACGGCGAAGACGACGAGGGCGACGAGGGCGGCGATGACGCAGATGAATGCGGCGGAGCTGTAGACGCTTTCGAACCACTGTCGGTCGCCGCTGTGGTAGGCGGTGGAGAACTCACGGGACATGCTCAGCTCGATGACGCGCTGGCTGAGTTCACTGACGGCGACGGTGGCGATGAGGAAGTTGACCAGTCCGGCGGCGTCGGCGCCGAGGGTGTGCAAGAGGATCGGGGCGGTGACCAGGCCGATGGCCAGGGTGGCGGCCAGTCGGATGTAGTTGGTGGTGAGGCGGATGGCCCAGCGTCTGACCTCGGACATCCCGTCGACTCCTGCGGGCCGCGCGGACGGCGCGGCCGTGCACCGTCATGACCCCGGGCCCTGTCCGACGGCGGCGTGATGCCGGCGGGGTTACATCATGGCAGGGGCGTGTCTCTGCCGCAAACGTGGGAGGGGCGGGCGATCGGTCGTGCGGCGGTGGATGTCAGGCGCCGGCGGCGGGCGCCTGCTCGGGCGAGTCGGATTGGTCGATGTAGTGATGCATGTCCATGCCCGCGATCTCGGCGTTGGAGGCCAGGCCGGTCCAGTTGAGGAACTTGGCGAACAGGAGCATGAAGGCCCAGATGATGGCGGCGGTTTCGATGAAGATGAAGGCGAAGGCGGACGGCTCCCCGCGTGCCAGGGCGAGCATCTGGCCCAGGGCCGCGGCCAGCGGCAGGACGACGAAGGGGCTGTAGACGCTGTTGAGGACCAGGCGGTCGAGGAATCGCAGGAACAGACCGGTGAGGATGGCGTAGATGACCAGGGCGTACCAGCCACCCTCGGCCTGCGCGTTGCCGATGATGCCGGGGGGGGTGGTCAGCTTACCCCAGGGGACGTTGTAGACACGGGCCAGTTCGGGTATCTGCAGGCTCAGGGGGATCGGCTTGTTGAGCCACCATCCGCGCGGGACGGGGTAGACGATGAAATAGCCGATCGTGAAGAGATGACGGCGTGGGATGTGGTCGGGGAAGTTCTCGATCGTCCAGAGCGCGGCGGGTCCGGTGTCCTGCCCTCGCAACAGGTCCAGCAGGCCAACCTTGAGGGATGACACCTGTGTGATGGACGTGACGTACGCGCCGAGAGAACGGTCGCCGGTGAAAGTGCGCACGCTGGTGAACAGGGCCAGGAAGATGATGCCGGGGATGCTGACGATGGCCAGGCGTCGGAGCACGAGTTTCCAGGGCAGGTAGCGCCAGATGCTGTAGTACATCCCCCAGCCCATGGTCAGGAACAGGCCGGTCATCCCGCGCCGGCCGGCCGAGCCGCTGACGGCGGTGGCGAGGTTGGGCAGGACGACCGCCAGGGCGATCAGGACCATTACCGGGTTGAAGAATCGCCTGGCCCAGACCCACCCGACCAGCCCGCAGGCCACCGACGACGCGCCGAGGCCGACGTCGGAGGCGATGATGGCGATCAGCGGGATCTTGACGCTGAACTTGAGGATCATGGCCAGCACGGTCATCATGACCGCCAGGACGATCAGCAGGAGCGATCCGGGGACCACGTCGGTGCGCGGCATGCGATCGGCGAGCTTGACGGCGACCCATCCCCGGCGGTAGGCCCAGAACATCAGGACGAGGAACAAAGAGGCCATCGCGATGTACTGCAGCCCCGTGAGGACGGGATCGTCGATGTACAGGGACATGTAGTTCCCGGTCAGGAGACTGACGGCGGCGCTGCTGAGCTGGAAGAGGACGAAGCCGACGAGGTAGATGTTGCGCATGCTCAGCAGGTCATGCTCGCCGCGCCGATACTGGCCGATCATCTTCCAGAGGACCACCAGACCCAACAGCCAGAGTGTGTAGGCCAGTACCGCCGTCATCAACATTCATCCTGTGGCATCACGGGCACGACGTATTCTAGCACGGCGGGACGGTCCCGCATCGGAGTCGGAGTGGGAGCGTGCTACTGCAGCGGCGCCATGGGTCGCTTGGCGGCCGACCGCTCCTTGGCCACGACATCGAATACGTCGTCGAGGGTGCGTCCGTTCATGAGGATGCCAGGCACAGACGTCGCCACGGTGACGTTGTTGTTCGTGAGGTATTTGCGGGTCAGGGGGTAGACCCACTTCTGGTCGGACCAGCTCTCGCCCGTGGGGGGGCGCAGACACAGCATCACCTCGCCGCGGATGTCGTCGGGGACGCACGACCACCTCAGGGGCAGGACGTCATAAGCGGTGTTCATCATGATGATGTTGTCATCGAACCAGACCGAATCCTTGGCGGGCTGTCCCTCGAGGTAGACGCGGACGCCTCTTGCCTTGAGCTGCTGGACGAACTCGTAGTTGGGGTGGTCCTTGGTCGTGCCGGTGGCCATGTCCAGGGCAACGCTCATGCCGGCGTCGACGGCGGGCTGGACGCTCTCCCAGGCGAGTTTGAGCCAGCCGGCGCGGTCGCCGGCCTCATAGAGCTTGACGAAGTTCTCGGAGGCTCTGGGGGTGCCGAAATAAGCGATGACCTCGATGGGATCGCCGGCGTCGGCGTGCTTCTGGATCTCGGCCTTCCAGGCGGAGACGAAGTCGCGTTCGAGCCAGGTCAGGCCCGCGCGGCGTGCGTAGAGGCGCTGGTCGAGCTGCATGACCTCATCGGCCAGGGTGCCGAAAGGGTTGTGCAGGACGAAGCGTCGGACGCCGTACTGGAGGTGGGGCTCGATGTTGCGTTTGATATATCCGGCCCAGCCCTCGTCGTGGATCCTCAGGCCGCGGCTGATGTTCCGCTCGGCGGGATTGTTGCCGGACCAGCCGATGGTCATCCAGGCCACGATTCGGCCGGGCGTCGGGCGATAGGGCGTCAACAGATCGGGCGCCCTGGCCGGATAGGCGCCGACAACCCCCCCACCGCCGGAACCCCCGGAGGTCGTTCCGGAGGTGCTTGATCCGCTGGGGCTGGAGGAACTGGAACTGCCGGAGCTCGAGTCTGAGCCGCCGACGACGGTGACGCCGCCGGGGGTCGATCCGTTGGAGGTTGAGGATCCGCTGGACTCGTTGGAGTGCTCGTTGCGGCCGCGATCGATGGCGGTGGGGTCGTCGACGACCGGTGCGTTGCCCGTGACGATCGAGGTGGTGCCGGAGCTCTGGCCATGGGTCACGGCGCCGGAGGAGGCTCCGGTGACGACGTTGACCGAGCCGGAGCTCGATCCGGCGGTGACGACCTTGCCGGCCGGCCGGCCCGTCACGCCGCCGCCCCCGCCGCCGTAAGAGCCCGAGGCGCTGCCGCCGCCGGAGGAGCCGAGCGAGAAGTTGGCGCTGCCCCCGGAGCCCCCGGAACCGCCGCCGCCGGAAGAGCCTGACGAACCGGCGATGGTCACGCCGGCGCGCCCACCGGTGACAAGGCCGTTGCCGGAGCGCGAGACGCTCGACGAGACGCCGGAGGAGTAGATCGGGCTGGCCGGACGACTGGTGGTGGTCAGGCCGCCGATTGATTGGGGGGCCTGCTGGTCGGCCTCGTCGGTCGAGGGGGCCGTCGTGGGATAGGTTTGGTCGTCACCGGTCGTCAGGGCGTCGTCGCCGGGCCACGATCCGTCCTCGATCGCGGACGGGTCGAGCTCCTCGGGGCTGAACCAGTCGTCGAGGCTGCCGGCAAAGCCGTCAACACCGCCCTGGTGCCAGGGCTCGTCGGAAAGAAACTCGTCCGCCGAGGCGTCGGAGGGCTGGGTGTGCAGGGAGTCGCTCGAGGGATTGAGCAGCGGGCGGGGCGAGCCGCCGGTCCAGGCTTCCTGCTCCTGCGCGGCGACGGGCCCGGCGGCGGGCACGAGCAGGCAGAGGACGACCAGGCCCCAAGCGTGTTTCGTTTGAATACGCATGGCTCACCCCATGGATCGACGTCCCGGCCTCGGCCTGAGGCGTGCGTCGACGGACGCACCGGCGGTCGGGACGGATCGATCAGGACAATCTGACGATTGGCGCCCCATTTCATCCACCCCAACCGGCTGAGGGTGGTCAGTATTGTTCCCCCGAGGTCTTGCCCATTCCCGTTGATCGGCGTGGGCGGGCGGGTCGTTGAAGTTTGCCCAGACGTCATGGGCCGACCTGTCCGCAGGTTGGCCGCGGGGGGAAGGTCGGCGGGGGTCCGATCGCCGGCCCGCGGCGGGGGCTAGTAATATTCGACGGGCGTCGCGGCGATGCCGGGCTGCATGAGGTTTCGCACGTCGGCGATGGGGACGTGTCCGGTCTTGAACTTGAAGAGGGCGTCGAAGTCGCGGTCGCTCTTGCGGGTGATGGTGGCGACGTGGCCGTCGGCGAAGCCGGCGTTGAGCTGGAGCTGCTCCTGCTTTTCGGGGCGGTCGGCCTGGATGACCTCGTTGTGCCACTGGTTCTCGGTCTCGTAGGGGGGCAGGCTGAGTTCGAGCAGGGAATCGCTGATGACGAGCTTCGCGGCGGGCTGCTCGATGCGACTGTGTCGGCCGGTGTGCTCGCCTCCCATCCAGAGCAGGCCGTCGCGGATGTCGGACTCGTCGGGCTTGCCGACGTTGGTCGGGTCCAGGGGGGTGGGTCGGCGGTAGGCGTAGGCGTAGGAGGTTCCGACGGCGAGGTAGAGGTTGGGGTTGGGCTGGCCGGTGAGGTCGGCGCCGGAGAGCAGGACGTTCAGGTCCGATCGGCCACGGTCGAGGGGGCATTGGGCGCGCTCGGGGTCGCCGAGGTAGGTGTTGAGCGGGCGGTACTGCGACTCGAGGTTGGTGGCGTTGCTGACGAGTCCGAGGCCCTTTCGGCCGTAGAGGTTCCAGCAGGTCAGGTCGGCCTGCTGGATGGCGCCGCTGTCGTCGGTGTAGGTGGTCTGTCCGGCGGGGTAGATGTCGCGGTTGTCCTTGAGGTAGAGGTCCATGGCGGTCATGATCTGGCCGAGGTTGGAGGTGCAGACGGAGGCTCGGCCGGCCTTGCGGGCGCCGGCGATGACGGGGATCAGGACGCCGATCAGCAGCGCCACGATGGTGATGACCACGAGCAGCTCGAGGAGGGTGAAGGCGCGACGACGGATGGCGGATGAGCGGCATGAGCGGAGACGTTGGCGGGCCATGCGCAGGCTCCTTGGGGGATCGGGAGGGCGTCCGGGGCGGTCATCGCGGCGGGGGTGGGCGGATGGCGGGCACGGGTCATGCCGCCGAAGTTATCCTACCACGATCCGGGAGGGTCGCCTACCTTTTTTTACGTGGTGCGGCGGTGGCGGGATCATGGGGGGCGGGCCAAAAATCCCTGTGCATCGCGCGCGACCCTTTGGCCGATAACTAAGGCCGTGCCCGCCGTCGTGATGGAGCGCGCGTCGGGCAACGCTTCA
>JADZET010000337.1 GCA_020850375.1 Phycisphaeraceae bacterium
CTGCGGATGTCGCCACTTCTACGTCGTCTACACCCGACTGGCCGAACGGGGCGTCACTCGGGTGCGGGCCTGCAGGCATTGCGGCCACCGGATTGTCACCCGCGAGGCCCTCCTGGGCGATCCCGTCCGAGGCCAGTACCGCTCTTGAATTACACCGGTGTAAGAATCCGCCCGTCTCGGCCGGGTCGATCATGCACGATGACTCCTTGGCTGACACATCCCAGGTAATGGCGCTGCAACTGCCCACGTTGCCAGATAGCGGTCCGCTCCTGACCGAGCTGCGGTTCGTGAACCCCAAGGACCGCGACGACGCCGTGCAGGAAGCGTGGCTCGCCCATCTGCAGGGGCGCGACCCGGCCCGTGCGGTTGCGACGTTCGCCCAGCGGATGCGGCGGGAGCGCCGACGCACGCTGGTCAGTTCGGCGGTCACGGAGCTTGTGTGATGGCGGAAGCGCTGGACGACACGATCAAGACCAATGCCCAGGGCCCCAAGCAGGCCGCTGTGGACGGCGTGAGCACCGAGCAGCACGCGCTGCCCGATCAGATCGCAGCCGACCGCTACCTCCAGAGCAAGCAAGCCGCGCGCGCCAAGGGTCTGGGCGTGGCCACCAAGAAACTCATCCCACCCGGCACGGACTGACCCCCTGCCCCGGCCTCCGGAAGTCGCAAGCAAGGACACTCGATGCTCGGATGGCTGAAAAACCTGACTTCAAGCGCCCCTGGAGGGGGTGCTCGCTCGGCTCATCGCCATGCGGGCATGCGCGTGGTTCATGCGCGCTTCGACGCGGCGGTGACGACGGAGGAGAACCGCCGGCACTGGGCCAACGCCGACAGCCTCTCGCCCAACGCGGCCGCGAGCACGGAGGTGCGCCGCACGCTGCGCAACCGTGCTCGTTACGAGGTAGCTAACAACGCTTACGCACGGGGCATCGTCCTGACGCTGGCCAACGACGTGGTCGGCACCGGCCCCAGCTTGCAGATGCTCACCGAGACCGGCGAATCCAACCGGTCGATCGAGCAAGCCTTCGCCGAATGGTCCGAGGCGATCGGTCTGGCCCAGAAGCTCCGCACCATGCGGATGGCGCGGGCCGACAGCGGGGAGGCCTTTGCCCTGCTGATCAACAACCCCGCTGTGGACCACCCGGTGCAATTGGACCTGCGTTTGATCGAAGCCGACCAGGTCACCACCCCCGGAAGTGAACTGGGGGCACAAACACGAGCAAATGGACTTCCGGGGGCGGGGGTTGACGGCATTGTCTTTGATCAGTTCGGCAACCCCGTCGAGTACCACGTCCTTCGCAGCCACCCCGGCGAGAGCACTATCTGGACGGTGGGCCAGGCGTTCGACCGCGTGCCCGCGCGGTCCATGATCCACTACCTCCGGCCGGACCGGCCGGGCCAGGCCAGGGGCATTCCCGACATCACGCCGGCGCTGCCGCTATTCGCGCAGTTGCGGCGCTACACGCTGGCGGTCATCGCCGCCGCCGAGACCGCCGCCGATTTCGCGGCCGTGCTCTATACGGATGCACCCGCCAACGGCGAGGCCGAGAGCGTCGAGCCGATGGACATCGTCGAGCTGGAGCGCCGGATGGCGACGGTATTACCGGGGGGCTGGAAGCTGGGCCAGGTCACCGCCGAGCAGCCCGCGACCACCTACGGTGAGTTCAAGCGCGAGATCCTCAATGAGATCGCCCGCTGCCTGAACATGCCGTTCAACGTCGCGGCGGGCAACTCCTCGGGCTACAACTACGCCTCCGGCCGCCTCGACCACCAGACCTACTTCAAGAGCATCCGGGTCGAACAGTCGCACCTTGAATCGGTGGTCCTGGACCGCATTCTCACGGCGTGGATGGCGGAGGCCGTTCTTGCCGAGGGGCTTCTGCCGCAACGGCTCCGCATGGTCGGCGCACGGTTCCCGCACCAGTGGTTCTGGGACGGACACGAGCACGTCGATCCGGCGAAAGAAGCCAACGCCCAGGCCACGCGTTTGACCAGCCACACGACCACGCTAGCCGCTGAATACGCCCGCCAAGGCAAGGACTGGGAGACCGAACTGCGCCAGCGCGCCAAGGAAGCTGCCCTGATGAAGGAACTCGGCCTCACGGCCCCGGAAGCCGCCCAGGCTGCGCCGCAGACCCCTGCCCAGGACGACAAGGACGACCGAGACGACCAAGACATGGAGGAGAGCCGTGCCGCTGCCTGAACAAGACGATCACAAGACGCTTCGATTTGTGTGTGAGCCTGGCGGGATATCCATCGAGGCCGCGGCCGATGTCGCCGCGGGTGACGACAGCAAGGTCAAGCTGCCGCGATTCTCGATGGTCGCGTACACCGGCGGGGCCATGCGCATCGCTGGGTGGCGCTACCCAGTCATCATGGACCTGGCCGGCTTGACCATCCCTTCGCAATCCCGGCCGATCCGCTTCGGCCACGACGCCACGGCCGGCGTGGGACACACCGACAGCATCACTGTCGCCGAAGGCAAGCTCATCGCTGCCGGCGTCGTTTCGCGCGACACGGCCGTGGCACGGGAGATCGTCGCGTCGGCCCGCAATGGCTTTCCGTGGCAGGCGTCCCTCGGGGCGTCGGTCGATCAGTTCGAGTTCGCGCCGGAAGGCAAGGAAGTCATCGTCAACGGCCGCAGCTTCCGGGGGCCGGTCAACGTCGTCCGCAGGTCGACGCTGGGGGAGATCAGTTTTGTGGACCTCGGGGCCGACGGGAACACCTCGGCTTCCGTGGCCGCCAAGGCAACCATGCAGTGGCATGGACAGGAGAGCAGATTCATGGACACGAAGGACAGCGAGAAGCACGTCGTCGCCGCAGCGAGCGGTCAGGATGATGGATTCGACAAGTCCAGGCCGCAAGATGGTCAGGGCATCGAAGCACACACTTCGGACCTGCGGACTTCGGGCGGGCAGCCAGGCGTCTTCATCGACGCGGCACGGCAGGAGCGGGCGCGGCGTGAGAAGATCACGGCCATCATCGCCGAGGCCGTCGCTCGCCCGGGCGCGGACCTCGACCGGCTGGAGCGCATCTCGGCGGAGGCGATCGATAACCGCTGGACCGTCCAGGAGACTGAACTGGCGGTCCTGAGGGCGCTGCGCCCCGTTCCGCCGGCCGTGGCATCGCACGGCGCCCCGCCCACGGAGGCGGTGCTGGCGGCGGCGCTGCTCATGACCTGCGGCGTGGGCGATGAACGGCTGGCCAAAGACCGCGACTTCGGCCCGGCCGTGGTGGAAGCGGCCTGGAAGCGCCGAGGCAGCGGCTTGCACGGCCTCTTCGCGGCGGCTTTGGCCGCCGAAGGCGTCTCGGCCCCGCACGGCGGCGAGGCGCTCTACCGCGCCGTGGTCGAGCACCATGTCCGGGCCGGGTTCTCCACCGTGGACCTGGGCGGACTGCTGGGGACCGTGGGCAACAAATTGCTGTTGTCCAGCTTCACGCAGGTCAACGCGACCTACGAACGGTTAGCACAACAGGCGGACTTCAACAACTTCCTGACCTACACCAACTACCGGCTGGACCACACCGGCGAATTCGCGCAGGTGGGGCCGGACGGGGAACTCAAGCACGGCAAGCTGTCGGAGTCGTCGTACACCAACCGGCTGGCGACCCGCGGGCAGCTCTTAACGCTCACCCGCGAAGCCATCGTCAACGACGACCTTAACGCGCTCCAGCAGCTCTACGGCACGCTGGGCCGCAAGGCTAGGATCGCCGTTGAAAAGGCCCTGTACGAGCAGGTGATGGAGGCAGCGGACAGCTTCTACGCGGCTGCGCGGGGCAATCGCCTCACAACCAACGCCTTGTGCGTCGAGGGCCTGGCCGTTGGCGAGGCGGCGATGCTGGGGATGGTGGACGCCGACGGCGACCCCATCTACAGCCAGCCGGCCATCCTGCTGGTGCCGCCGGGGCTGAAGTACCTGGGCGACCAGCTTTTCACCTCGGCGATGGTCAACCAGGAGCCGGGCAACAACAAGGCCAAGGGCACGGACAACCCGTACCGCGGCCGGTTCCGAGTGGAGACCAGCCCGTACATGGCGCTGCCGGCGATGGCGGGCTATTCGGCTACGACCTGGTACTTGCTGGCCGACCCGTCGAACCTGCCGGCGTTCCAGGTGGCGTTCCTCCAGGGCCGTCGGCAGCCGACGATTGAGACGGCCGATGCCGTCTTCAACACCCTCGGCATCCAGATGC
>JADZET010000338.1 GCA_020850375.1 Phycisphaeraceae bacterium
ATGGCCTTGCGCGGGCAGGCGGCGAGGCAGGCGGGGTGGTCGCAGTGGTTGCAGATGCGGGCGAGATAGAACATCCACATCGGGTGGACGCCCTCGAAGTGCACGCCCTGATCCAGCACCCCGGTGATGTCGTCCTCCCCGAGGTTGGGGTGGGCGTAGTCCTCGGGCTGGGGCAGGCAGCCGTGCGGCGGCTTGGAAGCGCCGTCGGTCTCGAAGATGGTGAGGCTGACGAGCTTGGACTCCTGCCACCTGGCCGGCGGAGTCTGTTCGAGCAGTTGCGCGTCCCAGGCGGCGGGGTAAGCGCCGTAGGGCTTGGTCTCGACGTTGTTCCAGAAGATCGTCTCTTCGCCCTTGCCGCTGGTCCAGCAGGTCTTGCAGGCCACGGTGCAGGTCTGGCACTCGATGCACTTGTTGGTGTCGAAAATGTAGGCGACCTGCCTCTTGAGCGGAGTGGCCTCGTAGGGGTACTCCATGGTCCGCCCGATGTGCCAGTTGTCGTGCTGGGGCATGTTCGTTCTCACGAAAGGGGAGCGGTCGTGTGCTACCGCTGGTAGAAGTCGCCGGCGATGAACTTTTGGAGCATGGGACTTTCGTAGGTGGGCCGCAGGCCGATCTGGGCTGGCCGCCACAGGCCCCGGCCCTCGAGGCCGCCGGCCTCGGCCCGGGTGATGCGGGCCATCGCCTCCCGCGGGGCGCCGGTGGGGCAGTGCACGTCGGGTACGAAACCCTGCGTGATCACCTGCGAGAGCATCTCCTTGACGTTGAGCGAGTCGGTCATCATGGTGGGTTTGATGTAGCCGCGGGTGCAGCTCTGGTGACTGCCGGAACGGAACAGTGCCTGGTAGCCGGTCTCCTGGCTCTTGGCCAGGCCGATCGGGCTGTTCAGTGCGGCCATGACCGAGCTGTAGGTGGCGGCGTAGGCGTTGTGCCACATGCGGGTGACGCCGCGCGGCGTGCCGGGGTAATAGCGGGCCCGGGCCAGCAGCCGCGCCACCTTGTAGAGCTCGGGCCGGTCCTGCCAGCCGTGGAACGGACGATCGTGCGGGTCGGCGTCGATCCACACGTAGTCCCCGTCCTCGACCCCCAGGCCCTTGGCGTCCCGCGGGTGGATGTCCACGTACATCTCGCTGACCCCGGGCATGCGCCGATCTTCCCGCCGCATGTCGCCGAACGGCCCGAACCACACCGCGATGATGTCCAGGTCGGTCGGCGTGGTGTGGGCCCCATGGCGATACTTGGGCGTATGGAAGACGAACTGATAGCCGTACTGATGCAGCGGATGCCGCGTGGCCAGCAGTTCCTCGACGGTCTTGATGACGTGCCTGGCCTGACGGACCTCGCCACCGAGGTTGTCACGTGACACGCCGTAGTCCTCCGGACTCTTGGGCCGCAGCAGCGGGTGCGCGGCGGCGACGATCACGTTGGGTTCATAGAAGGTCGAGTCGATCGGCTCGCGGTGCAGCACCAGGTTCTCGCCGCTGTCCATGAACTCCTGCTCGTCGCGGTAGAACTCCAGGCGGCCGGTGCGGGTGTACCAGGGCCGGCCCTCCTGGGTCTGCTCCATGCCGACGTACTTCGGATAAGTGCGGGTCTGCAGGATGGCGGGAATGCCCTCGGCGGCCTTGGCCTCGAGGTCCGTGATCTGGTAGCCGCGGGCAGCGTTCGAGCTGTCGAGGATCCGCTGCAGGTAGGGCCGGGCCTGCCCCTCTTTGACGAATTTCCAGTAGTCCCCGTGCCGATCGTCGCCCGTCTCCCGGCCGATCGCCTCACAGAGCCCGGCCGCCACCTCCAGGTCGCTGCGGGTGTCGTGGATGCGCGGCAGCGGGGTGGCTGGGAACACGTACAGGAACGGATTGGTGACGCTGATCGTCAGGTCCGGGTACTTCATCTCGGCCCAACTGTCGACGGGGAAGACCACGTCGGCGTATTCGCAGCTCGTTGTCCACCACCACTCGTTGACGGCCACGAACTCCACACGCCGCAGCGTGTTGAAGACCAGGTCGTAATGCCCCTTGACGTTGCCCAAGAGCGAGTTGCTGTTCGAGACGTGGATGCTCTTGGTGGGCGTGGGGATGTGGGTCTTGCCCGTCAGCACCGTCTTGCCCATGCGCAGGATGGTGTCGCCGTGGTTGAAATAGTGGACCGATTCGGGCTGCCAGTAGCGCTTGACCTCGGCCGTCCCGGCCGGATCCAACTGGATGCGGAACGGATTCTCGGCCATGTAGTTGATGACGCCGTTGAGGAACGCCCCGCGGTAGTTGCCGGCGAAGGACCCGACATTGCCGCCGGCAAACCCCACGTTCCGCGTCAGGGCCCCGACCAGGAACACCGCCCGGTCCTTAAGGTCGTTGTTGAAGAACTGGTTCGGTCCCATCCCCATGCACATCAGGGTCTGCTCGGGGTGGGCGGCGATCTGTCGCGCCAGCGAGCGGACGGCCGCGGCCGGGGCCCAGGTCAGCTTCTCCACCTGTTCGGGCGTGTAGCTGGCGTCTAGCATCTGTCGGGTCACGTCGAACACGGTGCGGCACTCGACGGTCCGCCCGTCGGCCATCCTGACCGAGAAGGATCCCTCCAGGACCGGCTCGACGCCCGCCGGCGCGAAGAATTTGCCGACCTGATCGCGGCTGATCGGCGCCGGGCCGGCGCGCTTGGCGTCCCAAATCACGGAATCGTCCCAGGTGTTCCGCCGGGCTTCGGTGACGGCGGCCGCAGCCTGTTGGTGGGGCAGGGCTGGTTTCTGGCCGGCCTTGAGCACGGTCAGGCCGTTGCTCATCACCGCCAGCGCGTGATCCGCCCACACCTCGGTCGCCTTGACCATCTTGCCCGTGTCCATGCGCACCAGGCAGGGCAGGTCGGTGTTGGCCGCCACCCACGACGCGTCGTAGAGCTTTTCGGCGATGAGGGTCTGCGCGATACCCAGGGCCAGGGCCGGCGTGGTGCCCGGCCGCACGACCAGGGCCTCGTCGGCCTTGGCCGTCGTGGCGCTGTACTCGCAGGCGATGACCACCACCTTGGCGCCCTTCATCCGCGCCTCGGTCAGCC
>JADZET010000339.1 GCA_020850375.1 Phycisphaeraceae bacterium
CCGCGGTGCGGTCGAAGGTGGTGGCGTTGCCGCTGGAGCCGTTGGTGCCGTAGTTGCACGTCGCCGTCACCCGGTCCAGCTCGTCGTACCAGCTGGCCGTGATCTGGATGCGGCCGGTGATGTTGCCGGAGGTGAACTTCATCCGGTCGGCGTCGGCGTTGCTGTCCAGGGCCCCGGTGCTCCCGGTCGACAGGTCGTCATGGGCCCGGCTGATGGTCGCCTGCATCAGCACGCGGCCCGTCGTCGTCTCGTAGCTCGACTGGCTCTCCTCCAGCACGTGGTCGCCGCTCATGTCGTCGGCGTCGCTGTACCCCGAGTCGTTGTCCTTGGCGAGGGTGAAGCGGTGCGTCACACGCCCCTGGCGGTCGTACACCTGCTTGGTGGAGCCCCCCGGCCCTTTGCTCTTGATCACCCGCCCCGCGGCGTCGGCCCACGTCTGGCTCACCAATGTGTCGTCGTCCGAACCGTCGCTGGCGTCGATCTTGTGGGTAGTCGTCTTCCAGGCCCGCCCCTTCTCGTCGTAGGAGGTCTCATTAAGGGAGAGCCGATTGGTCGCCAGGGATGTCGGGTCGTCACCCGCGTCCAGGCCGCTGGTGCTGCTGTAGGTGCCCACCGCCGTCACCCGCCCCATGTTGTCGTACAGCGTCAGCGTGTACGGCGCCTGCGGCGAGAGCGTCACCACCCGGCGCCCCCGCGCGTCGTTCAAGAACTCCGTCACCCGCTGGCCGGTCGTGCTCCCCTTCACATAGGCCGTCACCTTCGTGACGTACGAGTTGCCCCCCGCCGAGCCCCCGTCGTACTCGGTCGCCTGCACCTTCACCATGGTGTCGGTGCCCGACGACTCGCCCCCGGCGAAGCTGTTGTCGTTGGTACCAACATAGCTCTCGATCGTCCGGCCCAACTCGTCGTAGGCCGTGCGCCGGATCGTGCCGGTCGCCTCTTTCACCCGCCGCTGACGCCCCATGTCGTCGTAGCCGTACAGCGTCTCGTCATAGTTGGTCCCCGCCGAGCCCGCACCCGAGCCCGGGATCAGGAAGTAACTCCGGGTCTTTTCGGTGCGGGCGCCGCTGCTGGAGTACACCGTCACGCTCATCCGCGCCAGCGTCCCCTTGTCCAGGGCCGTGATCGGGTCGCTGTCGGCCTCGTCGATCCAGGTCGAGAGCGCGTCGGTCAACCCCGACGAGCCGATCGCGATCGTGCCCGTCATCTCCGGCTTGCCCGCGTGGTTGCTCACCGTGTAACTCGCCGGCCCGAAGTAGGTCGTCGAACCACCCGTGGTCATCCGCGGGAAGTTGATCGTCACCATCCGCCCGTCGGCCAGCGTGCTGTAGTAGCTCTTGGTGATCCGCCCGTCCGGCAGCGTGGTGGTGTCGATGCGGCCCTGAGCGTCATATGTGTACGTCGTGATCAGCCGGTCCCCGTCGCCGGTTTCCGTGATGCTCCAATCGGTGTTCGGGTCCTCGCTCCCAAAGTCCGACCCGTGGTTGGTCTGGCAGTCGCGGATGCTCTTGGTGACCAGCCCGTCGGTCAGCGTCGAGTAGTTGAAGATCCCCACCTCGGACTCCGTCAGCGCCGTCGTCCCGTCGGCACGCAGGTACGACGCCGACGAGGTCGCCGAGTTGGACCCGTTGTTCCCCGTCGTCACCGCCGGGTTGGCCCGCACGACCTTCTTGAGCATCAGGGCCGCGTTGCCGGTCAGCGCCGTGTTGGTCGCGCTGATCTCGATCCCGCCCACGCTGTCCAGCGTCCCCTTGGCCGTGAAGCTCTTATTGGTCGCGACGAGCGGCCGCTTGTGCGTCACGCCGCCCACCGTGAGCGACAGCGTTCCGTACGACATGGTGCGGCTGAAGTACGCCGAGCCCCCCGTCCCCGCGTCCTTGTACTTCTCCGCCGTCACCAGACCCGTCAGATCGCCGGACGGCGTTCGCGTGAAGAGCGTGATCAACCCCGCCGAGCTGCTCTCGGTGAAGGCCCCCGTGCTGTGCGTGTACCCCGTGATGTTGGCGGGCGTGTGCACCTCCGTCACCATCCCCAAAGAGTCGCGCACCACCTCGGTGGCCCATGTCTTGGTCGGGCTCCCCGAGGGATCGGAGTTGGTCACCACCCGCGACAATGCTTGGCCCGTCTCGTCGAAGTACTGCGTGGCGTAGATCGTGTCGGGCTGCTTGATGACGACCCGGTTGTACCACGCCGTGTCGTACCCACCCGTCGGGCTGAACGAGCCGTTGCTCGCGTACGTGAACTCATAGGTCCCGTTGCTGCCCCCCGAGCACCCGCACTCGCCGTTGAAGAACGCCTTGACGACCCGCTTGCTCCCCCCGTTCTCGTACTCGAAGTACCCCTCGCTGGAGGGTTTCAGATCATCGTCGCTGGCCGAGAGGAAGTCGTCGTCGATGTTCCCGTCCAGGTCCCAGTCGAACCTCCGGCACCCCTCGTACCCCACGATCATCTTGATCTGACCGTCGTTGCCGCGCCGACCGTCCGAGTTGCTCCAGGTGTCGTCGTAATACCGGTAATACTTCTTCTTGACCAGGCTCACCCCGGAGTCCGACAAGGGGATCGTCAGCGTCACCGTCTTGAGATCCCCTTCGTCCCCGTGCGAGTCCCCGTCGGCGGTGTAGTAGCCGTAATCGACCTTGCCCACCTCGACCACCCCCGACGGGCTCGCCCAAGACCCGCTGGCCTTGGTCTCGGCCTTCACCTGCGTCAGCTTGGAGAGTCCCCCCACGCTCGAGTAGGTGTACGTGTACCGCCGCCCGTCCCCCGAGTGCGAGTCGTACGCCGTCGTGATCCGCCCCGAGGTGTCGTAGCCGCTGGTCACCGCCGTCGACGCCGTGCTGGCGTCCCCCACGTACGCCGTGTTCCCCGCCGGGTCCACGATCTTCCAGATCTGCCAGTTGGCCCGGTTGCTGGCGGTGTTGCTCCCAAAGAAATACGTCCGCGTTCCGCGCTGGTCGTAATATACATAGGTGTCGGGCGAACCCGAGACGTACTGCACCACCCCCGCCGTGCCGTTACGCCCCACGAACTCGTTGGTGCCCGTGCCCCCGTTCCGCTTGAACTCCAGGTACCGGTCGGCGCCGTACACGATGGAGATCACGTCATCGGCGTCCGTCGCGCCGTCGAAGAACACCATCTCCGGCTGGCTCATCTGGAACCAGTTGCGCCCCTGCAGACCCGTGCTATTGCTGGCCTGCACCCCGTTGAAGCTCCGTCCGACCGTCCAGGAGAACCCCGCCGATGGCAGCGAGAGATCAACATCCGTCACCGTCACGTTGCCGCTCACCAAATCCACCGGCCCCTGCATGCGCTGGCCCGAAGCTCGTCCCTCGAAGGGATTGCCAGCCAGGGCCCACGGCTGCACCGAGCTCGCCCGCCCCGCGCCGTCGATCGTCACGCCCCGCTGTGCGTGCAAAGGCAGCACGCCCTGCCGCGTCGTCGCACCACCCTGGTACGTCGTGAGCGTGTTCGAATTGATCACCAGGATCTGATCCGCCAGCGCCGTGCCCGCCATCATGCACAGCAAGATCGCGGCCGAAGAACAACGAGTACCAAGCGAGCAACGCGAAGATGACGTGTGACGCATGACCGCTCTCCGACGAACGTGCCGTGATAGGTCGAGCCCGCGGCCACGCCGCGCACGCCCGCTCGGGCGATCTTCATGGTCTAACGCGCCGCACCACCACGCGCCAAGCGTCAATACACGAATATGGACAAAATGAGTCCATAAAATACACCTCATAATTTGTCGCCCCGCAGATCCCCTGGCGCATCGATTGCGCTGTGAGATCACATGTTGGCTTGTGAGCGCTCGTCACCTCCACGATCTCACGTCAACTCATGACATATTCTCCAAGAGACCCCTTGCGTCGCCCGCCCCCGCGCGCGATAGTGCAGCGCCCCGCCGCTCCGCGACGCGGGCGCTCGCACCCCACCCTCCGCACCCTCGCAACCGGGAGACCGTCCATGCCAGCACCATCCAGAAGCGGACTGTCCACGCTCGTCGCCGCCGCCGCGGGCACCGCCCTCCTCCTAGCCGGCGTCGGGGCCTACGTCAGCAACAACATCTGGTTCGCCTCCCGGGCCGCCCACGCGCTGCCGGTGGCCAAGGTCAGCCAGACCGACGCGAATCGCCAGCTCCGCAACGTGCTCGTTCGCGCCGGGCTGAGCGCGGACACCCTCGCTGCCGCAGGCGTTAACGCCGCCAAGGCCGCCGAGGTCGTCGCCGCCGTCCGCGGCGTGCTCGCCGAGCAGGGAGCGGCACTCAAGGCCGCCGACGACAATCATCGCGCCGCCACCGTCCTCCGTCAGCAGCTCATCGCCAAGGTGCAGGCCGGGGTCTCCACCGAGCAGGACCGCTCGGCCCTGGCCTCAACCGACGCCACCCTCGCGCGCGAGTCGCAGACGCGCGATGGCGTGCTCCACGCCGCCATCGCCGCCGCCAACGCCGTCCTCTCGGCCGAGCAGGTCCAGGCCCTGGCCGCCATCCGCTCACTCCCCGGCGATCTTCCCTTGAAATACCGCGTGGCGCAGCTGGACTCCGGGCACGCCGACGCGCTCAGGTCGGCCCTCGGTGAGGCCCGCGCGGCCTCCGCCGTCGGCGAACAGCCCTCCGACCAAACCGGAACCCTCCTCCACCAGCTCGACGCCGATCCAGCCGTCACCGCCGCCAACGCCAACCTCACCAACAACGCCACCAGCGTCAGAACCGCCTGGGAGCAGGCCGTGGGGCACTGATGTCCCAATGTCGGAGGCTCACCAGTCGCCCCAATTCCTGGCGAGGACCGTGCTCGACCGCGGGAGGTTAATGCGAAGGGCACAACCCGGTGATCGACACGACGACCATTCGAGAGGCGACCAATCCACGCCGGGCGGTCGATCAGGTGGTCGATCGCCTGCACGTCTCCACGCGGCGGACGTGCTTGATCCTGGGTCAACCCGCCGCACACTCCCAATCCACATCCTGTTCGTCGCGTACCGCGTGGCACATGTGAGGATGAGAGGCGTGCCTGATATCGAGAACACTTGCGAACAAACTGCTCTCACTAGCGCTACTCGTCTTTGGAGCAAAATCGCAACTCCCGCTTTTACCGCGAGTTGCAATTGGAGAGCGTCAGCTTCCCAAGCTGAATGTCGGGAGTTCGATCCTCCTCGCCCGCTTTGTCTGCCGCCGATGTCACTCGATGCCACCGGCGGCTTTTCGTTGACAAACTACGCAGATTCCGCGAGGTTTGGCGACGCGGGCGGGAGCGGCGGGATCGGGGCCGACGGCCGGACGATGACAGGGAATGACCTGGGCGGACGCTCGCTTGTGCAAGCGCGTGTGCAAGTGGTTGTGCAAGGTGTGGCGGGGATGTGGCC
>JADZET010000340.1 GCA_020850375.1 Phycisphaeraceae bacterium
ACCGCCGACTCCCCGCCTTCACCGATCGCCAGTTCGACCTCGTCGTCGTCTCCCACACCCTCCAGTCCATCGAGAACACCAAGGGCCTCGTCGACGAGATCCTCCGCATCGGCCACAGCGCCGTCGTGAGCTTCCCCAACTTCGCCTATCACAAGATCCGCGCCATGCTCGCCGACCAAGGCCGCTCCCCCGAGTCCCAGGGCGGCCTCCTCCACTACCGCTGGTACAACACCCCCAACCGCCGCTTCTTCTCCATCCTCGACTTCGAGGAGTTCTGCGCCGAGCACAGCATCACCGTCCACCAGCGCATCTACCTCGACACCGAGGCCGACCGCACCCTCTCCGACGCCGACGCCCCCAACCTCGCCGCCGACATGGCCATCTTCCAGATCAGCCGCCCCCCGGATGCTTCCCCCGCCCCCCGATCGTCGCATCCCGCGCCCTCCTAAGCCCAGGCATGGCATGCCTGGGTTCCTCTCTCCCTCGCGCAAAAAAACAAAGCCCAGGCCGTCCCTGGCCCAGACTTCTCGTTTAGCGGCGGATCGAAGATCCGCGCGTCTCGTTGTGACCTACTCCCCCCTCAGTACGCCGGCGACGACCGCGCCCGCCTCTCATTCTGGTCCCCGATCACCGCCCCGCCCACGCCCCCCGCGATCGCACCCACCGCCGCACCCGTCGCCGCGCCCCCGCCCGTGATCGCCCCGATCGCCGCGCCCGTCCCCGCACCGATCGCCGCACCGCTCAGACCACCCTCGAGCGCGTTGTTGCACCCCGTCAGCAGCATCCCTCCCGCCAACGCCGCACCAACGACCCAAGGCATCCTCGTCCCCACACGCGCCTTCACCACATCCCATGTCCTCATGGCTCTCACTCCCGCGGCTACCCGCATCATGGCTTCGCTCCGGCGTCCGTCGCCCGGCCGCCCTCGCGGCCCGTCGAACGCCCTGTTTTTATCGTCTTTTTCCCCGATCCCCGATCATTCTAGCCCCCCATCCCCTCCCCCTGACAGCCTCCCCGGGGTCGTCATCCACCGTTTTTATCGTTATAAGAGTCCAACGTCCGTCCAAGCCCAGGCATTGCATGCCTGGGTTGCCTTGAATGAATCTCCTCCCCGGACCCCCCACTCATGATAAAAACCATCAGCTACTGGTCCGTCCGTGACGGCCTCAAGCACACCCGCGACCCCCTCGAGGCCATCGACGACGCCAAGGCCGCCGGCTTCGCCGCCATCGAGCTCGCCGTCGCCGAGAAGGGCCCCCTCACACCCTCCACCGATCAGCCCACCTGCGAAAAATACCGCACAGCCGCCGCCGACCGCGGCCTCGTCCTCCAGACCCTCGCCTCCGGCATGAGCTGGGCCTGCTGTCCCACCCACCCCGACCCCGCCGTCCGCAAAAAATCCATCCAGCTCCACGCCGACGCCCTCCAACGCGCCGCCTGGCTAGGCTGCCAGGCCATGCTCTTCGTCCCCGGCGCCGTCCGCGTCCCCTGGGACCCCGCCTTCGCACCCGTCCCCTACGAAAACGCCATCACCTGGGCCAAAGAGGCCGTCTCCCAACTCCTCCCCCTCGCCCACAAACTGAGCATCGACCTCTGCCTCGAAAACGTCTGGAACGGCCTGCTCCTCTCACCCCTCGAGTGGCGCGACCTCATCGACTCCTACAACTCCCCCCACCTCGGCATGTACTTCGACGTCGGCAACTATCTCGCCTACCACCAGTACCCCCCCCACTGGATCACCCTCCTCGGCAAACGCATCAAACGCGTCCACATCAAGGACTACTCCTCCACCAAGGGCTTCGTCGACCTCCTCGCCGGCGACGTCCCCTGGCAGCAGACGATCGCCGCCCTCCGCCAGGTCGGCTACGACCGCACCCTCGTCGCCGAGATGATGCCCTACGACGACACCCTCCTCGAACGCACCAGCCGCGCCATGGACCAGATCCTCACCATGTAGTCCCCCCATCTTCTCGCCCGCGCCGCCTTACACCCCCTGCTGACCCCCGTAATAAACCGATCCGCTCCCAAAATTTGTTGTTTGTCTTGCGACTTACGATATAATCATCACTAGTCTCAGCTCGTATTGGGCTCCAATCCCAGCCGGTTACCTCGGTCCCGTTCCCTCGTCCGCAGGCTCAGCCAACTTCCCGTCAGGGTATCTTCTGGCCCTCTCGTCCATGGGCCACCCTGTCGTCGTCGTTCCCACGGAGGCCCCCAATGTCTCACCGATCCCTACCGCTCCTCGTCGCAGCCGTCCTCGCCCTCCCCGTCCACGCCGCCCTCTCGCCGAACCTCATCGTCGGCGGCACCTTCGAGGGCTCGGGCTTCAACACCGCCCCCGACGGCGCCAACGAGGACCTGAGCTTCCTCAAGATGCAGGACTCACCCCGCACCGTTGACGAAGTCAACCTCAACCTCACCCCCGTCCGAGCCCACCAGTTCCACTCCGGCGGAACCATCGGCGAAGGCCCCGACGCCGGACAGACCTTCACCGACCTCGGCCGTTGGATCGGCGCCACCGGCGGCGACCCCTCCATCGGCTTCACCACTTTCGACAACCCTCGCGGCGTCGGCCTGACCCCCGCACTCCAGAACCGCTCGATCGTCACACGCAACGGACAGCCTAACGGCGTCATCGACGCCACCGCCTTCCGCTGGGGCATGGCCCAGTTCGTCCCCGCACCCGAAAACGTCGCCTCCTCAGGCACCGCACAGCTCGACTACGACTACTTCTTCCGCTACTGGGAGGGCAACCCCACCGCAGGCGTCTATGACCTCGGCGCCCTCAACGACCCCCCCCAGATCCTCCAGGTCACCGTCTGGGGAATCATGGCCGACGAACTCCCGACCTATGCCGATCGCTTCGAGCCACGACATGACGGCTACATGACCCCGCCCTTCTCCGAGCTCTTCGACCGCGGCTTCGACCTGCTCTACTTCGGCCCCAACTTCAACAGCCAGTACCACGACGACTGGCTCTCGGGTTCCTCCGACCCCGGGCAGTCCATCTACGGCGGCTTCACCCCAGGCATGCCCACCGACACCCCAGACGACCAGGTCTGGAAACGCCTCTCCGACGGCGTCGACAACTACGCCGGCTCCGCCGCCAACCCCGTCATCACCACCGACGCCTACGACGGCTCCTTCCAGATCAACCAGCAGTACGACTACTTCTACGTCGTCGCACGCATGGTCGTCTACTCCGAATCCCACCCCTACTTCTGGCTCTACGGCGGCATCCCCACCGACACCATGTCCGTCGCCATCGACAACGTCTCGCTCCAGGTCCCCCTCGAGGCCTCCTACTCCCAGTACCTCTGCGACTTCAACCTCGACGGGCTGGTCAACGTCCAGGACATCAACCCCTTCGTCAAGGCCCTGACCAATCAGGCCGGCTACACCACCGACCTCCTCGGCTACATGGCCCTGGCCAGCATCCCCGCCGGCGACTTCGACCTGGTCCTCATGGCCATCGACCCCACCCAAGACGGCTCGGTCTCCCCCTGGCCCATCAACGTCCAGGACATCAACCCCTTCGTCG
>JADZET010000341.1 GCA_020850375.1 Phycisphaeraceae bacterium
CGGACGGGTGAGCTGCTCGACGAGCAGGCCCTTGATGGATTCGACGTTGGTGATGTCGTGCGGCTGGCCGCTGACGTTCGAGAGGACCTGGACGCCCGGCTCGGTCCAGCGGACCTGCTCGAGAGCCTTGCCCAGGCGGGCGGCCGCCGGCTGCATGATCGGGGAATGGAACGCCCCAGCGACCGCCAGGGCCTTGGCCTGGAGGTTCATCTCCGCCGCCACCGTCAGGGCGCACTCGCAGGCCGCCTTGGACCCGCTGATGACCACCTGGCTGGGGCAATTAAAGTTGGCCGGCACCAGGACCTGGTTATCCCCCGCCACGCGCTCGAGCACCGCCAGGCACAGCGTCTGGGCCTGCTCCTGCTCGGCCCCGATCAGGGCCACCATCCCCGAGGGCGTTGCCTCGGCCGCCTCCTGCATCGCCACGCCGCGCAGGCGAACAAGCTTAAGACCGTCCGCGAAGCTGTACGCCCCGGCCAGGTGCAGGGCGGTGAACTCGCCCAGGCTCAGCCCCGCCGTCGCCGCCAGAGGGCCGAGAAGGCCCTCCTGCCGCAGCACGCGGTAGCAGGCCACGGAGGTCGTGTAGATCGCCGCCTGGGCGTAGTCGGTGCGATTAAGCTGGTCTTCGGGCCCCCGGAAGCAGAGGTCGGCCAGATCAAAACCCAGGATCTCGTTGGCCTCGTTGAACGTCTCAGCCGCCACGGGCCAGCGAGCGGCCCAGTCCCGGCCCATGCCCACGTGCTGCGCCCCTTGGCCTGGGCACAGGACGATGTCGCCCGTGCTCACTGCGGGGGTTGTCGTAGACGTGACCGTGGTTTGCGATTGGCTGAAGGTCGTCATGCCATGGCTCTCCTGTCAATCCCCCCCCGGCGCTCGGAGTCCTTTCCTGGGCCGGGGCCTGATCGATCGCATCAAGTTACCGATCAGTTAAAGTCTTATGATCCCCGGTGCAAGCGGTTGAATCAACTCTGTGGTGGAAAACTTCACCCGATCAAGGGTGAACCTATCCTTTTACACTCTCCAGAGATTCGACGCCCAGGTCAGCCCGCCGCCGAGGGCGACGAACAGCACCAGGTCGCCCGGGCGCACTCGGCCGGCCTGCTTGAGCTCGCTCAGGCAGATCGCCACGCTGGCGGCCGAGGTGTTGCCGTAGCGGTCGATATTGATGTAAACCTTTTCCTTGGGCAGCCCTAATTTCTCCCGGGCCGACTCGAGGATGCGCATGTTCGACTGATGCGAGATGATCACCGACAGGTCCTGCGGCTTGAGGTTGCAGGCCGTCAACGCCCGGTCGATCTCGCCCTGGAGGGTCGAGACGGCGAACTTGTAGATCTCCCGCCCGTTCATCTGGAGCGTGTCGTAGGCCCCGGAGAAGATCGCGTCGTTCGGCGGGATCTGCTCGGGGGTGCGGGGGCAGTAAAGGTGATGCCACTGGTTGCCGTCGCTGCCCATCGACAGGTGCAGGCAGCCCTGTTCGGGGTTGTCGCTGGCCTGGAGGATGGCGGCGCCGGCCCCGTCACCGAAGAGGATGCAGGTGCTCCGCTCCTTCCAGTCCATCATCCGGCTCATCACGTCCGCCCCGACCACCGCGACCGTCCGTACGGCCCCGCTGAGGATCAGGCTCGTCGAGACGTTCAGCGCGTAGACGAATCCGCTGCACACCGCGTTGACGTCCAGGGCCCCGGCGGGGGAGGCCCCGACCTCGGCCACCACCCGGGCGGCCGTTGAGGGGCAGACCATCTCGGGACGGGTCGTGGCCAGGACGAGCATGTCCAGGTCCGTCGGCGCGATCCCCGCGTCCTTGATCGCCGCCGCCGTGGCCGCCGTGGCCAGGTCGCGGACGGTCACCCCCTCGGGGGCGATTCGTCGCGCATGGATGCCCGTACGCTGGGTGATCCACTCGTCGGAGGTGTTGACTTTCTGGGCCAGGTCGTGGTTGGTCACCACCGTGTCGGGCACCGCCATCCCGGCGCCGGCCAGGCGGATGCCCACCGAAGGCTTGACCTTGTACCAGGCCGGACGATCGCTCAGCGGACTCATACCGCGCCCTCTTGCACGGGGTCCAGGCTCGAGAGGACCTCGGAGATCGTCTGGTTGACGTTGTGCCTGGCCAGCGAGATCGCGTTGCGGATCGCCGCGGTCATGGTCCGCGCCTCGCTCGATCCGTGGCAGATGATGCAGATCCCGTTGGTGCCCAGCAGGGGGGCCCCGCCGTACTCGTGATAATCGTGCTTCTTGTAGATGCTCTTGACCACCGGCTCGAACTTCAGGGCCAGTTGCGGGTCGATCTCGAAGATCTCCCGGGCGATGGTCCGGAACAGGCCCGACGAGAGCCCCTCGGCCAGCTTGAGCACCACGTTGCCGGTGAACCCCTCGGTGATCACCACGTTGGCCTTGCCGTCGAAGAGGTCCCGGCCCTCGACGTAGCCGACGTAGTTGAGCCGTTTGTCCTTCTTCATCAGCACGTTGGTCTCCTTGACCAGCGTGTTGCCCTTGGCCTCCTCGCCGCCGATGCTCAGCAGGGCCACCTTGGGCTCGGCGATGCCCACGACCTGCTGGGCAAAGATCGAGGCCATGTGTCCGTACTGATGCAGGTGCGGCGGGCGCGGCTCGGGGTTGGCGCCGACGTCGCAGACCACCAGCGGGCCATAGAAGGTCGGGATGGTCACCGCGATGCCCGGCCGATGCACCCCCGGCAGGCGGCGCATGGACATCTGGGCCGCCGCCACGCAGGCGCCGGTGTTGCCGGCGCTGATGATGATGTCGCATCGCTTCTCGCCGGCCCGCCGGCCGGCCAGTTCGCCCATGCGGACGATCGAACTGTCGGGCTTGGCGCGGATGGCGGTCACCGGGGGGTCATCCATGGTGATGACCTGCGAGGTGGCCTCGATCTGGATGCGGGGGTCCTTGGCCAGGCCGGCCTCGGCCACGGCGTCCTCGATGATCCCTCGATCACCGATCAGCACCAGAGCATCGTCGGGCGACAAGAGCTTGACCGCTGCCAAACTGCCGGCCAGGATGGCGTCCGGCGCGTTGTCGCCCCCCATGACGTCAATGCCGATTCGCACGCGTCTTCCTTGATGGAGTAGAGGCTGGGGTTATTCGTCTTTGGAGAGCTTGAGCTTCA
>JADZET010000342.1 GCA_020850375.1 Phycisphaeraceae bacterium
GATCGGCCGGCGGGATCATGACGGAGGTGAGCGCAGACCTCCGGACGAACCAGCTGATCCTCATCGGCACGCAGGCTCAGGTGGACGAGGCACGCGATATGGCGGCCACGCTCGACGTGCCGCTGGGCCTCGAGACGAAGATCTATCAGTTCTCGGTCGTCTCGCCCGAGCGGATGAACAAGCTGATCAAGGAGTTGATTGACCCGACGGACGCGACGCGCCTCTATCGCTCAGCGATCGACAACGAGGCGGGGCTGCTGGTCGTCACGGCCACGCCGGCAATCCACGAGCAGGTCCTGATGCTCAAGAAGGATCTCGACGCCATCCCATCCGAGGGACAAAACCCGATCCGCTTCTACAAGCTTGAGAACACCACTGCGGTGGACGTGCTGGCGACGATCCGCTCGCTCGAGGGCGGTGAGGACCTGGCGACGCTGAACGTCGGTGACGAGGCGGGCGAATCAGTCGGCACGGCTGCACTGGGAAGTGAAGGCTCGCCAGCATCATCGGAGGCCGCCGCGGCCAGCGGTTCGGATGCTTCCACCGACAAGGGTGGCTCGGCCGCTGGCGTGAACAAGGGCGACGGCAGCGCCTTGGCCAAGACCGCCTCGGCATTGTCCGAGCAGGCCGGCTTCTCGAGACGGCCCACGGATCGCCGGGACGACGACGGCAGCGGTCGCAGTTACTCAAGGGTGATGGATCGCTCGCTGAGCAAGGGTCCGGGCCGTGGCCGTGACCAGGCCGTCCAGGGCATCCGCACCAAGAACGCCACGCTGACGGCCGACGTCAACACCAACAGCATCATCGTCATCGCCCAGCCGGCGGTGCAGAAGGTCTACGAGCAGCTGATCAAGATGCTCGACAAACGCCGGCCACAGGTCCTGATCGAGGCCACGGTGGCGACGCTCGACACCAGCGGGGGATTCTCGCTGGGTGTGGAGATCTCCGGCCGGACTGACCAGAGCAAGAGCACGCGGACGCTCCAGTTCAGCTCCTTTGGCCTGAGCGAGGTCGACACGGACACGGGCAAGCTGACCATCAAGCCCGGGCTGGGCTACAACGGGGCGATCCTGGCGGCGGACCAGGCGGACATCGTCATTCGCGCTCTGGCCAGCAGCGGCCGGTCGAAGGTCGTCTCGACGCCGCGCGTGCTGGTCAACGACAACGCCACCGGCACGCTCAGCAGCGTGAACGAGGCCCCCTTCACCAGCGTCAACGCCTCGAACAATGTGGCCACGACGAGCTTCGCCGGGTATGCCACGGCCGGCACTACCATTACCCTCACGCCGCACATCTCCGAGGGCGAGCACCTTCAGCTGGCGTACGCCATCGAGCTGAGCGCCTTCTCCGGCGACGGCGGGGAGGGCATCCCTCCGCCGCGGCAGACCAACGCCATCGAGAGCGAGGTCACCGTGCCCGATGGCCACACCATCGTCGTCGGCGGGCTGAATCGCAAGGACTTCAGCGAGACGGTCCAGAAGCTGCCCGTGCTGGGGGACATCCCGCTGATCAAGTACTTGTTCAGCAATCGCACCACGAATCAGTCCCAGAACACGTTGTTCGTGTTCCTGCGGCCGGTGATCCTGCGCGGCGACAGCTTCGATGGGCTCAAGTACCTATCACGACAGGAGCGGGAGGCGGCGGGGCTGGCCGAGGACCTGCCGACGAGCGAGCCGTTGCTGATGCCTTAGATGTTGACCGGGGAATCATCTCGCGACGTGACGAAGCCCTGAGAAGGTCGTGCTCATGCAGGAGCTTCAGGACAGACTGATTCGATCCCTCCGGGCAAGGGCCCATGGGGCGGGTGTGACGCTGCCCGAGAGCGCGAACGAAGCCGACCACTCGCTCCTGGCGGTCGCGCGGCAGAAGGGGTTAGATGAGGCGTCGATCACGCGCTCCGTCGCCGAGGCCGCGGGGGTGGAATATCTCCAGGATCTGGCTGACCGGCCGGCCTCGGCGAGCTTCGTGGAAAAAGTTCCCATCGCCTTCGCGCGTCAGCATGTCTTGCTAGGTTTGGCTGGGGAGAACGGCCTGATGCCGGTGGCCGTGGCGAGGTGGGACGACCTTGAGCCTTTGGAGATCGTTGCCCGCTGGCTGAACAAGCCCATCGTACCTGTACTCGCCCCGGTGGCTGCAATCCAGGCGGCGATCAACGCGGCCTATCAGCATCGTGGTGAACAGGCCCAGGCAATGATCGCGCGTCTAGACGCCAAGGACATGGCGGAGGAGATCGCCGCGCTGCATCAGCGTGAGGACCTCTTGGACGTGGCCACCCGGGCGCCGGTGATCAAGCTCGTCAACCTGATCCTCTTTGAGGCCGTGCGGCAGGAGGCCTCGGACGTGCACGTGCAGCCCTACGAGGACCGGCTGATCGTGCGTCTGCGCATCGATGGGATGCTCTTTAACGCCTACGAGCTGCCCAAGGCTTTGCAGGAGGAAGTGCTCAGCCGCGTCAAGGTCATGGGTGGGATGAACATCGCCGAGAAACGCCTGCCGCAGGACGGGCGTGCCACCGTGGCGGTGGGCGACCGGATCATCGACCTGCGCATCGCCTCGCTGCCGGGGGCCTTCGGCGAGCGGCTGGTGATCCGACTCCTGGACAAGAGCTCCAAGCTCCTGAGCCTTCAGCAGCTGGGCATGAACGCCACGACGCTCGAACGGTTCCGCAGCCTCATCACCGTCGAGCACGGGCTGATCCTGGTCACCGGCCCGACCGGCAGCGGCAAGACCACCACGCTCTACGCCGCGTTGCAGGAGATCAACAGCACGGTCCGCAACGTCATCACCCTCGAGGACCCGATTGAATATCAACTCCCGGGGGTGAGCCAGACGCAGATCAATACAAAGAAGGGCATGACCTTCGCCAGCGGATTGCGGAGTGTTCTTCGTCAGGACCCGGACATCATCATGGTCGGCGAGGTCCGCGACCAGGAGACGGCGGCGATGGCCATCCAATCGGCCCTGACGGGGCATCTGGTCTTCTCGACGCTGCACACCAACGACGCGGCCAGCGCCGTCACGCGCCTGCTGGACCTGGGGATCGAACCATATTTGGCTGCCAGCTCGCTCGTGGGCGTGCTGGCCCAGCGGCTGGTCCGGCGGGTGTGCCCGAACTGCGGCCAGACATGCACACCGATGCCGCAGGAGTTTGAGCGGCTGGATTTCGGCATCAGCGACCATGAGGCGGCGCACCTCCGCCAGGGCAAGGGGTGCGATCGCTGCCGGAACACAGGCTATCGAGGTCGCGTGGGGGTGTTCGAACTCTTGGCCGTGGACGAGGTGGTAAGGCGATGCGTGCAGCAGCGAGCCACGGCCGCGGAGATCCAGACCGCGGCCCTCGAGCACGGCATGCAGTCCATGCGCGACGACGGCTTGGCCAAGATCCTCTGCGGCACCACAACGGCGGAGGAAGTGCTGCGTGTGACGATGCGGTCGAGCGGATGATCCTTGTCGGTTGATGGAGAAGCGCGTGCCTGTCTTTACCTACCAAGCCTGGGAAGCCGACGCCTCGACGGCACAAGGCACCATCCTGGCGGACACGCCGCGCGCCGCGCGTGATCTCTTGCGGGCCCGGGGTCTGACGGTGGTGGACGTGCAGGCGATGGCTCAGGCTGGGGCCGCTCGCGGTTGGAGGACGTTGCTGGGCTCGTTGCGTCTGCGCAAGCAGCCGGGCCATCGCGTGACGACGTTCGTGCGTGAGCTGGCCACGCTCCTGACGGTCGGCATGCCGCTGATCGAGGCCCTGGACACGATCCTCAAGCAGCACCAGGGCTCTTTCCGGGGGATCCTGCTGCAACTGCGCGACTCGATCGCCGAGGGGCACAGCCTGGCCGATGCCATGCGGCAGCGGCCGGACGTGTTCGACGCCTACTGTGTGAGCCTGGCTGAGGTGGGGCAGAACGCCGGGGCGTTGGATGTATCGCTCAAACGCCTGGCCATCTTCCGGGGGCGATGGGCGCTCTTCCGGGGGAAGCTGGCCACGGCGCTGATCTACCCGGCAATCGTGCTGACGATGGCGGCGGGCGTCTCGGTGTTCCTGATGACGGTGGTGGTGCCGCGCCTGCTCGAAGGCTTGGTCGAGGCTGGCCAGCCGATCCCGGGGGTGACCCGCCTGGTCAAGCACGCCAGCGATTTCCTCCTGGGCTGGTGGTGGCTGCTGCTCATCATTGTCGCCGGACTGGCGGTGGGCTTCACGACGGTTCTTCGGAATCCCAATGGGCGCGGCCGGCGGGCGTGGGACTGGCTGCTGCTGCGCACACCGATCCTGGGCGAAGTCGTGCGTAAACAGGCCATCGCCCGGATCGCGATGATCATCTCCGAACTGATGCGCAGCGGCATCGTCTTCCTCGAAGCGGCGCGGACGGCCGCGACCTCGACATCCAATCAGCTCATCCGCGAGGCCCTTGAGCAAGCTGGTCAAGCCGTGGCCGCGGGGCGCGACATCGGCGAAGCCCTCTCGGACCAGCGTGCCTTTGGGCCGGTGGTGGTGCAGGTCTTCGCAGTCGGCCAGCAGTCGGGACGCCTTGAAGAAATGCTCGACGAACTGGCCCAAGAGTACGACCAGCAGGTGGCCGTGGCCGCCACGCGCCTCAATGCCGTGCTCGAGCCGCTCTTGATCCTGGTGATGGTGGTCGTCGTGGGCTTCATCGCCTTCGCCACCGTGCTGCCAATGCTCGAGGCGGGCAACGTGCTGTAAACAAGGAAGATTTGCCACGGAGGACACGGAGAGATGCACGGAGACAAGATCATGAAGAAAAATAGACAGACAGGTCATTCAGGCATTGCACGTCGTTGTCAGGCACAGCGACGTCATGCGCATTCTCGAGTGTCTTGCTCCGTGTCCTCCGTGCTCTCCGTGGTGAAATTCTCTCCCGGCTTTTCCCTGGTCGAGATGATGGTCGTCCTGGTGCTGATCGGCCTCTTGGCCAGCGTGGTGACAATCAACGTGCGGAGCTACCTCATCCGCGGCCGGCAGAACACCGCCAAGCTCGAGCTCTCGACGCTGCGCGACGCGGTGGAAACCTTCAACGGTGTCACAGGCCGGTATCCGACCAATGAAGAAGGCCTTCAGGCGCTTGTGCAGACCAATGACCAGATCCCCGAGCCGTTGATCGATCAGGTGCCCGTCGACCCCTGGGGTCGGCCGTACCAGTACCTCAGCCCCGGCCGAGATGATCGGCCCTTCGAGATTGTCTGCTACGGCGCCGACGGCCGCGAGGGCGGCACGGGCGCGGACCAGGACCTGAACAGTGCTGAGCTTCGTACCGCATCGTCGAGCGGCCCAGGCGCCGCAACACCATGATTTAGATGGATTGCCGGGAGGACGTTGTGTCGTATCGTCACCACGGATTCACGCTGCTGGAACTGCTGGCTGTCCTGATCCTGACGGGGCTGCTGGCCTCGGTGGCGGTCGCGTCATTCAGGGCCACGCGGCGGATCGCGAACCTTCAACAGGTGACAGGAAGCCTGATCGCCCTCGACGCCGCCGCGCGGCGCGAGGCGGCGTCGCTGGGCCGGCCCGTTCAACTGGTCTTCAATCTCGATGATCAGGTTGTTCAGGCCTTTGACATGACGGTCGAGCCCCGCCGTATCGTCGATCAGGTCATCCTCAGCGGCTCACCACGGATCGAGCGGATCATCACGCCCGATCAGTCGCTTTCCGCCGGCCAGATCGCCATTCCCTGCACTCCAGGGAGTTCAAGCCACGCGGCCCTCACGCCCTCCTACGCCCTGCGGATCGTCGACGACCCCGGCCACACCTCAAACCCTCGGGAGCAATGGATCCTCGTCGCCGGCATGACCGGCCAGATCAGCACACCCACCGATGAAAGTACGATCGTACACATCTTCGCCCCACGGAAACGCCAGGCAGATTAGCCGTGCAGGTCTGACGCTGGTGGAGGTCCTGGGCAGCCTGGTGCTCGTCGCCACGCTGCTGGCCGGCGTCCTGGCCGCCAAGGCCAATGCCACGCGCCAAGCGGCGATGGCGACCCGCCGGCTCGAGGCGGCCGACGCGGCAGACCGGCTGCTGACCCAATGGTGGCGGACGGTCGGGAGCAAGCCACCTTCCATCCGGCAAACTCAACCATCCGAAGCGGAACCGACAACACCTGAGCCCTCGGCTGATCTCGCTTCGAGCTTCCCTGTCGAATCCACCGGCCGCCTGGAAGAGCAGGCGCTGCGCTGGCGAACGCGAGTGATCGAGCACCCCGACGTCGAAGCGCTCGGCGGCCAGGTCGTCCGCCTGGAAATTCAAGATGATCGAGCGGCAGACACGGCACGCCCGTTGATCACTCTGGACGTGGTCCTACCCGCGAGCAGCGACCGCGAAGAGGGGCCGACCAACATGCCGGAACGGGAAGACGAGCCCGATGCCGGCGCCCAGGCGATGGCTCGGTCATCCCACAGCATGGAGGGACGGCCATGAGGCGAGGTCTACATGGCTTCACCCTTGTGGAGGTCCTCGGGGCAACGGTGCTGCTGAGTCTGCTCATGCTCGCGTCGCTGAACGTCACCGTCGGCCTGCACCGCCAGGCTCGGGCATTGACCGTGATGGAGAACGCTCGGCCTGGATGGCAGCAGGACTTGGTTGCGTTGCTGACCTACGACCTTACCCACGCCCAACAGGTAGAGATGAACCCTCGCACGCAGATGCTCACCTTCCGGGGGGGATTCAGCCACCTCGACGCCGACACGCGCCGGCCGCATCACAGGCCCGTGGAGGTGGCCTATCAGCTCATCGAAATCGACGACTCCACGCCCGCCGCCGATGAGAACACCAGGCCGCGATGGCTCGTCCGCAAACAGGTGAACCTCGACGACCTATCAAATCGCAACACCTGGTCCGACCTGGTCTGCGGCGGTGTTAAGCGATTCCGCCTGGTGCTGGCGACCCCGGAAAATGTCGACAAAACCGGCAAGAATAGTGATCGCTTGTCCCAGGCCGACGACCTCGAGCAGGAGGACTCGGTCCTCGAATCCTCCTGGGCCCGTCAGCCGATCCAGCAGGGCACGTCGCCCACGCGGGTGCGGCTGATCGTCGAGTGGTCTGATCCCAATCTCCCTCGCCTCGATCGCATGTTGCAGGTCCGCTGAGCAAGCCATGCACACGCACAGGCATCGACAACCTCGCGGCTTCGCCCTGATCCTGACGCTGATGCTGCTGGCCATCGCGGGCACGGCGTTGGGTGTGGTGACGCGGCTGAGCCTGGCCCGAGCGGCCGACGCCGCGCACGCCCAGCAGGAGCTCCAGCTTCGCTGGGGGACGATCAGCATCCAGAACCTATTGCTGTCCGAGCCCGAAGAGATCCTGCAGAAGGCGGAGGAGTCCAGCGAAACCCCCCTGCCGTTCGTGCGTGACACGCTCGAGCTCGGAGGCATCCCCTTCACCTGGACCGTGGCGGACGAGCAGGCCAAGGTCAACCTCAACACCATCCTGACCCGTCACGACCTGACGCAAGCCACCGCCCTGGCCGGGCGCATGGCCGTGGCGGCTGGACAAGCGGTCAGCGCCGAGCCACGCCCAATGAGGCCTTCATCACCCATGCAAATTGATGCGCCTGCTTCCGACGCTGCCAGGAATGACTCGTCCGAGGGTGTCAGGAACAGCTTTGGAAGCTTCGAGCAGGTCTACCCACGGGCGACTCCGGACGAACTCTTTGGCCTTGAGCTGGGTCCCGATCGCGGCGTGACGGCATGCCTGACGCTCTGGGGCGATGGCAAGATCAATTTCCATCGAGCCGACGCCGAGACGATGGCTGAGGCGTGCCAACCAACGCTCAGCGCCGGAACCATCGGGGACTTGATCAACCTCCGCACCCGGCGTCCCGGCATCACCGTGGCGGAGGCCATCGGCCAGATCGAACTCAAGGACGACCAGCGCAAGGCCGCGACGGAGCTTCTTACTGATCGCTCAACGTGTTATTCTGTCTTGCTGACCGCCCTGGGACGACATCGGTCGTGGCATCGCCTGGTGGTCGTCGAAGGCCGGCAGAAACAGTCACGCACGTTCTGTCTGGAGTGGAACTCGTGAGCCCCCGGAATCTACGGAATCCCCGCCGGCTCAGGTCCACGCTCTACGCCGTCGCCGGCCTGCTGGTTGTCACCGGGCTGGTGCTGGGCGGCGTGCTGATCTTGGCGCCGCTGGCAACCGCGGAGCGGGGCACGTCATCCTCGAAGCCCAACGGCATCACACCCGTCGCGTCAACCGCGGTGACGGATTCTGCGGCCACGCCGACACGTGAATCTCTGCTGGCTTTGGGCTCGCTGCCCCTGCGCCGGCCGCTCTACGATACCGCAGCCGTCACGGCTGCCGCGCCCACGAAAGTTGTCCCTCCGTTGCGCGTCAAGCTCCTGGGCACCGTGATCGAGCCCGGCCAGTCCGTCGCCATCGTTCAGGACAGCACAGGCAAGACCCTCTTCCTCGACGTCGGCCAGACCGTGGAGGACGCCACGATCCAGAGCATCGAGCCCGACCGCGTCACCGTCCGTTATTACGACGAGGACCGCGAGCTTGTCATGCCCAAGGCTGAGCCGGCATCTCCTCAAAGCGCCCCGAACAATGGGGGAGCGCCCAGGCCATGAAGTTCACCCTGACCCCGCGGATGCCGGACATCTCCTCTCTGACGGACCATGCACGTCAGCAAGCGGCTCGTTGGCGAGAATCTCTCGACCAGCTCCGGCATCAGCACCTTGATCCCTGGCTCAACCCGCTCACGCCCAAGGCCATCCTCTTCGCCTCGGACGACGCATGGCGATTGGCGGTACTCCTGGACGATCAGCCGCCACGCTACGCCGATGTGCCTCCTCCACCGAACACTGAGCAGGCCGATACGCCCGAACTTCTGTCTGCACGGGTCCATCAAGCGTTTCACGCTATCCTGGCCGAGGTGACACCCGATCTGTCCGATGCTCCCATCGACGCCGTGCTCGCGCTGCCGGCCTCCTGGTGTTACAGCGCCGAGGTCTCGACCGAGGGCCTGCCGCGCGGCAACCGCCACACCCAGCCCCTGCTCTACCGCCTCGAGGAAAAGCTCCCCCTGCCGGCCGAGGACGTCACGGCTGACTTCCAGGTTCACGGCGCATTCGCCCGTGGCCTGGCCGTGGCCACGGCGCGCCTTAGACCACTCCTGATCGCCCTCGAGCGGCACAACGTGCACGTGCACACCATCGCGCCCACTGCCCTGCTCGCCGCGCAAGGGGCTATCTCCTTGCGAGTCCATGGCGTGCCGTCAGACACGCCACGCTTGGTGCTTCTGGGCAACGGTGACAACGTCGATCTGATTCTGTTGGAGGGTTCGTCCTCGGTGAATGCTCATACCGGCCGCCCGTGGCTCGAAGCCTGGCATCACCTGCCCTGCGACGCGGCCATGGTCAACCCGTGGATCAACCTGCAATGCCTGCGTCAGCCCTCGAAGTCACTTCAGATCGAAGCGATCAGCCTGCCTTCAGCATTCCTTGCCGATCTGCGCCAGCAGCAGTCCAGTCCACTGATCGTTTGGGAGGACCCCAACACTACCACGCACGAACTAGCCTCGCGGGCCGCCGTCGACATCCTCGTCGATCGAGACACCCCCTGGTTCAACCTCCGCCAAGGCGCCCTCGGAGCGGCC
>JADZET010000343.1 GCA_020850375.1 Phycisphaeraceae bacterium
TGTAGTAGGCGAAGTTCAAGGGGAGCAGACCCTTGAGGATGCCCGCGGGCCAGAGGGCCAGCACGGTGGCCAAGGCAGCCACTGTGGCCAAGACGATCTCGCGATGCGGGCGCAGCCAGGGGCGGCGACGGCTCAGGCCCAGTTTGTTTGGCGCGGCGAGGGCGACGGCTAAGAGGTCGATCACGGCGACGATCGGGCCGTACTCCATGGTCGCGCTCAGGGCCGCCCAGGTCAGGGCGACGAGGACGGCGCGGCGGAGGGTGGGCTGTCGTAGATAGCGGCAGAGAGCCCAGAGGTTCAGGAGGATGAATAACAGCGCCCAGCTGTGGGGGTTGGCGGTGGCGGCCATGCCGATCGACGGGGGGGCGAAGGCCAACGCCAGGCCGGCGGCGACGGCGAAGGCGAGACGCCACTTGCGGGGAGGGGAACTGGTGGCCAGGTCGTGGACCATCAGGACCAGCAGGCCACAGGACAGGACGCAGGCGATGAGGCTGGGCAGACGCAGGGCGGCGAGCGTGTCGCCGAGGAGCGCCGTGCTGGCGTGGATGGCGTACATCGAAAGAGGGGCGTGCCAGTGGCGGAACTGGGCGTTGAGATCGCCGGCCTGCCAGGCGTTGGCCAGGAAGCCCTGGCGGGCGGCCCAGGCGTAATCGGCCTCGTCCCAGGAGACGGCGCCGTGGAGGGATGGAAGGCGCAGGTAGGCAGCGATCACCATGACGAGCAGCGTGGCTGATAAAAGCAGCCAGCGAGGTGTTTCGTTGAGGCCGGCATCAGGGGTCGGTGAGGCGGTTCGATGCATCGATCATCTCCGGAGGCGTGCAGGGCGCGGAGGCGGCGCAGGACGCCGCCTGCTGGGGAGTCGGCGATTGGGCTGGATGGGTTGAGCGGTCCGGATAATCAATGGCAAGAAAAAGGGGTTGTGACGGATGGGACGGCTTTAAGAGGTGCATCGAATATGCCGACCCTAGGCGATACCCCCCTGCCGGGGGTGGATGACGAGGGTTGTGGCATGCCCAGCAAGCGTACTTCGCTTCGCTATCTGACGTGGTTGATCCTGGCGGTGGCGCTGACCGGCCGGCTCTGGCTGTGGGCGGTGGGGCCGGCGGTGGACGTAAAACGGGCGTATGAGCCGGACACGGGAAGGTATGTGCTGCTGGCGGAGAACCTGCTGCGGTATCACAGCTTCGGGAAGGCTGAGGAAGACGGGCTGGTGCACAAGGCTGTCGAGACGATCCGGGCTGAGCGCGGCGAGCTCGAGGCGGAGGACAGGAACGGTCTGCGGCCGGAGTTGTTCCGGACGCCGGGCTATCCGCTCTTGATCGCTGGGGTGCTGGGGTTAGGCGTGCCGCTGGGGACGGTGCTGGTGCTGCAATGCCTGCTGAGCGTGGCGACGGTGGCGATGGTGATGGACCTGGGGAGGCGATGGATCAGCCCGGGGGCGGGGCTGGTGGCGGGCGTGATCCTGGCGCTGCATCCGATGGAGATTGTCGCGCCCAACACGCTGCTTTCCGAGACGTTTTTCGTGTTTCTGATGACGGCGGGGCTGTGGCTGGCGTGGGGGAGCAAGGGGTTTTTCTCGTCGCCGTGGCGGGGGTTTGGCGCGGGATTGTCGGCTTTGGCCCGGCCGATCGGGGCGGTGTTGGGCCCGCTGACGGCTGTGGCGTGGTGGCTTGAGCAACCCAGTGGCAGGCGCGCCCTGGTGGCGGTGATGCTGGCGGGGATGAGCTGCGTGCCTATCGGGCTGTGGGCGTATCGCAATGCGTGGGCCAGTCCCGCGCTTGGGCCGACGGTCAGCACGGTCTCGACGATCAACGCCTGGTATTACACGGTGGCTCACATGCGGCTGAACCGTGAGGGCAAGGACTGGTTGAATGACTGGCCGGCGATGGTGCAAGAACTCAGCTACGAGCTGGCTCAGAGGGCTGGGCCCGAGGAGGAGACGTTCGCGGCGATGCGGCGGCTGGCTGGCGAGGAGATCCGGCGGAACCCGGAGCTTTACCTGCGCACGATTGCCCGCAGCGAGGGGAAGCTGTTCCTGGACCACTCGATGGGGGAGCTCTGCCGGCGATTAGGTAGGGAGTATCAGCCGACGAACCTGCGGCAGACGCTGCTGGCGGGGGATACGACGTGGTCGCAGAAGATTCGGCAGGTGCTCGCGCAGCCATCCTGGAAGATGACGGCGGGGGCGATGGGGTGGACGCTGCTTAATGCGTTATTGGCGGTGCTGGCCGCGTGGGGGCTGGTGAGATTGGCGGTGGCGAGGCGGTGGGCGGTGCTGGTGCTGCTGGCGGGCGGGGTGTTCTACTTCGCGTTGGCTACGCAGACGGTGGGTCTGGAGCGGTTCCGGCTGCCGGTGGCGGGGATGATGGCGTTGTTGGCGGGGGCGGCTGTGGCGGGCGTCAGCAGGTCCTCGGCGGCCTTAGAGGCCCCCCAGGGCGATGCCACCCCCCTACCGGCAACGTCAGGCAGGAAGGCGGCTTAGGGGCCCATTCCCGCGGTCCAAAAAGCCCATCTGGGGTCAAGGCCCCTGCCGAATGTGCCGACTGTAACGGCTGGGAGACCATCGTTCGGCTGCGCGGTCGAACGTCCGATACCTCCTCGCCCCGGAGCACGGGCCAGACACCCGTACGAGCATGAAGCAGTTCGTCTTTCTGCTGGCGGTGATCTTTGCTGGGGGCATCGGGTCGATGCAGCACCCGTTCTGGGGGCTGGTGGTGTATTACTTCTTCGCGTCGCTGCGGCCGCAGTACATCTGGAGCTGGTCGCTGCCGTCGGACTGGCGGTGGTCGATGATCGCGGCGGTGATGACGTTCGTCGCGTGCCTGTGGGCGTCGACGAAGATCCTGCGTCGGGCGCGGATCACGCCGATCCTAGTGATGATGGGGCTGTTCAGCCTGATGCTGCTGGGGAGCTTCCTGACGGCCCACGACCCGAACACGTCGGCGTGGTACGGGATGGAGTGGGCGAAGATCCTGCTGATGGCGATGCTGACGTGCCTGGTGGTGGACCGGCTGAGCCATTACAGGGTGATGATGCTGGTGACGCTGGTGGCGCTGGGCTATGCGGCGTATGAGCTGAATTACCTTTACTTCTTCAACGGTCGGCTGGAGATCTACCGGCACGGGTACGGGGGTCTGGACAACAACGGTGCGGGGCTGATGTTCGCGATGGCGATGCCGCTGGCTTACGCCTTCGGGATCACGGCGTCGCGGTGGTGGCAGCGGGCGGCGGCGTGGACGGCGGCGTTGCTGCTGCTGCACGTGGTGCTGATGAGCTACTCGCGCGGGGCGATGCTCTCGAGCATCGTCGGGGGGGCGTGGCTGTTGTGGAAGCATCGGCCGCGGAAGCAGGCGGGGGTGATCTTCGCGGCGGCGGTGGTGGCGTTGGCGCTGCTGGCCGGGCCGGAGATCCGCGAGCGATTCATCTCGACCAAGGACTACCGGAGCGACAGCAGCGCGGCGTCGCGTTTCGAGAGCTGGGGCGCGGCGTGGCGGATGACGTGGGAGAGCCCGCTGTTCGGGCAGGGCATCCGCAACGCCAACACCTACTCGGCGAACTACGGCGCGGACGTCAAGGGGCGGACGATTCACAGCCAGTACCTGCAGATCAGCGCGGACACCGGCGTGCCGGCGGGGATGATCTTTGTGCTGATCCTGGTCACGGCGATGGTCAGCCTCAACCGCTGCGGGCGGTGGATCGAGAACTTCCTCGAGGACGCGGAGATGCCGTCGTCGAAGGGGGCGCGGCTCAGAGAGGCGCGGAGAGAGAAACTGACGCAGACGCTGGTGCTGTCGCGGGCGATGACCGCGAGCCTGCTGATCTTCGCCACGGGGGCGGCGTTCCTTTCGCTGGAGCTGCTGGAGCTGCCGTGGCTGCTGTTCGCCATGGCGGCGAACATGCCGCACCTGCTTCGGGCGCAGCTGGACCGGCTGGAGTCGGGCCGGTCCGCCGGGGCGGAGGACGACGAAGAGGACGAACTGGCGGACGACGAGCCGGCGGAGGCTGGTCTTGAAACGCCTTCCCTCTCCCGCAAGAAACCCCACTGGGCCCACGCATGAGCGCTATCGCCACAGGCATTGAGAGCAGGCTTGCACGGACGGTCCGACTGACCCAGACGCTGCGCGATCGCACCGCGAGGCTGGGGCTGGTCGGCCGGCTCGGGCAGGCGGTGGACTTCCTGGCCCGCGGGGTCTTCCACGTCGTGCGGAACCGGCAGTACCTGACGGCGGCCAAGCTGGCCAACATGGCGTTGGTCAACGTGCAGTTCGCGCTCAAGACCGAGCGGGTGATCGGCCGGCCCTACCGGATGAAGATCGAGTCGACGAACATCTGCAACACGCAGTGTCAGCTCTGCCCGACGGGATTAGGGTTGAAGGGTCGTGCGAAGGGCAAGATGTCGCTGGAGGACTTTAAGCGGCTGGTCGATCAGCATCGTCGGCATCTCTACACGCTGGACCTGTCGATGTGGGGCGACCCGCTGATCGTGCCGGAGATCTATGAGATGATCCGCCACGCGCACGAGCGTGGGGTGTGGACGTATCTGAGCTCGAATCTGCACGCGTTCAAGCCCGAGAAGGGTCAGGCGGAGGCGTTGGTGCGCAGCGGGTTGGACATGCTCACCTGCTCGCTGCACGGGGCGTCGCAGGCGACGTATGAGCTCTATCAGCCGGGCAAGCAGCTCGGGCCGGCGATCGAGAAGATCAAGGCCCTGGTCGAGGCCCGCAAGCGGCTGAGGAGCGCTACGCCGGTGATCCAGCTGAACTTCGTGGTGACCCGGCACAACGAGCATGAGATGGCGGCGTTCACCGAGCTGGCGGAGTCGCTCGGGTGCAAGGCGGTCTTCTCGCAACCCTCGATGAACTCGCGATTCCTGGGGCAGGACAAGAACCTGGTGAGCCTGGGGCTGTCGCCGGAGCTGTTGCGGCGCAAGACGGTCGAGCACCTCGAGGCCTGGCTGCCGAGGAATCAACAGTATGTCATTGAGCCGTACCGGAGGATGCTGCGGGGCGGCGGGGAGTTCGACGCCGAGAAGTGGAACGGGAAGAAGTTGTTCAACTGCTCCTGGCCGTGGCAGGCGACGGTGATCAACTGGGACGGGACGGTGTCGCTGTGCTGCGGGTCTTACGAGACGGCTGAGGACATGGGCGATGCGCTGAGGCAGCCGTTCGAGAAGATCTGGAACGGGCCCAAGTACCGGATGGCCAGGAGGAGCTTCAGGAAGAAGGTCGGCGAACAGGACGCCCAGGGGGTCGGCTGCGTCGGGTGTCCCGGATTCATGGTCTAACTTCCCTACGGACTGGGACCACACATGCTCGAGGGCACGATTAGTTTTGACGCCATGACGCGCAGGGTCAGAGCACGCGGGATCGTGCCGCCCGTGCCGCCGGAGCGGCCGATGGTGCTGCATGCGCGGGTGGTCAGCGGGGCCGGGGGCGGGCCGGACAAGACGATCCTGCGCAGCCCTCACTTTCTGGACCATGAGCGGTTCGACATGGCGGCGGCTTACCTCTATCCCACGGGGGACCCGGGCATCCGGGTGATCCAGGGGCACGCTGAGCGATGGGGCTGCCCGTTGCACCTGATCCCCGAGGGCGGGCCGGTGGACACGCGATCGCTGCGGGACATGCTCGAGCTGTGCCGTCGGCTGAACGTGACGATCTGGCACGCGCACGATTACAAGTCGAACCTGATGGGGGTGCTGCTGCGTCGGCGCTGGCCGATGAGGCTGGTCACGACGGTGCATGGGTGGACGTGCGACTCGCCGCGGGCGAGGCTCTATTACTGGCTCGATCGGCAGGTCCTGCGTTTCTATGAGAAGGTGATCCTTGTCAGCCCGAGTCTGATGGAGCCCTGTCTGTCCCACGGGGTGCCGATGGAGCGGATCGTTTACGTGCCCAACGCGATCGACCCGGCGGATTTTCAGCGTCAGCACACCCGGATGCAGGCCCGCGAGAGGCTTGGGCTGAACCCGGAGCGGCGGATCATCGGGCTGATCGGGCGGCTGAGCCCGGAGAAGGGCATCGACCGGGCGATTGACGTGCTGGCGCATCTGCGGCGGCATCACCCGACGATCGAGCTGCACGTGATCGGCGACGGTCCGGAGAAGGCCAAGCTCCAGTTGCATGCGAGGAATAACGGTGTGGCTGAGGCGGTGCACTTCCAGGGGTGGCAGCCGGACGTTCGGCCGTGGCTCGAGGCGATGGACGTGCTGCTCTCGGCCAGCCATCAGGAAGCGGCGGCGAACGTGCTGCTCGAGGCGATGGCGATGGAAA
>JADZET010000344.1 GCA_020850375.1 Phycisphaeraceae bacterium
ACCTCGCCGGCGCCTACCTCCAGCTCGGCCGCGCCGCCGAGGCCATCCCCTACGCCAAGAAGGCCACCGAGCTCGAGCCCTCCAACCAGGCCGGCTGGTCCAACCTCGCCGCCGCCTACAGCCTCACCGCCCAGTTCGACAAGGCCGTCGAGGCCTACCGTCAGGCCGTCGAGCTCGGCACCCCCCAGGAGCCGATCATCCTCGGCCTGGCCGACGCCCACATCCGCCTGGGCCACTATGACCGCGCCATCGAGACCCTTCGCAACTTCACCATGCAGAATCAGCCCTCGGGCACCGCCTACGAACGCCTCGCCTTCGCCCAGTTCAAGCTCCGCCGATTCGACGAGGCCCTCTCGAGCTACCAGGCCTCCCTGAGCATCAACAGCCAAGACACCGCCGCCCTCAACGGCCTGGGCGCCTGCCTGATGACCCTCTACATCCAGGGCAACCGCATCGACAAGACCCTCCACCGCGACGCCCTCGAGGCCTGGCGCAAGAGCCTCCGCCTGCGGTCCGAACAGCCCAAGATCATCGACCTGATCTCACGCTATCAGCGGCTCTGATCCGCCGACCTTATATGGCAGAAAGAAAACGACCGGCCGATCCATGGCCGGTCGTCAGACTGCCCTGCACGAGTCGCCCCGCTCACGCCCGCCGAACCCTCCGGGCCGACCCCACCCACCCGATCGCCGCCCCCAGCAGCCACAGCCCCGCCGGCTCGGGCACGATCTTGGCCATGTCCCCCGAGTCCTGACTCACGTAACCGATCGTCCAGTCGTCAGCCGTGTGGTTGACGACCTCGATCTCCACGAACACGTCGAAGAAGCTGCTGATCATCACCGGCTCGCTCACCGGGAAGAACAGCTGCACGCCCTCGCCCTGCTCGTCGCCGACGATCCCCGAGTCGTCGATGCTCAGCTCGGTGAACACGTCGAAGAAGCTGTCGAGCAGCGTCGCCGAACCGCCGTTGGGCGTCAGGACCAGCTCCCAGTCTCCCGGGGCAAAGAGCGGCCCATCGACGATCGGATGCTCCAGACCCATGGCGTGGAGATCAAGAAAGACGCTGAACCCCGGCACGTTGTTCGCGTCCTCGGTGAACTGCGCCGTCCCGAAAGTCGCCGTGGTCTGGAACGTCTGGAAGTTCTGCACCAGGGCGCTGCCGCCGGGGGTGATCACCGGGTTGAGCGGGATGTCCACCTGGTGCGTGTCGCCGTGGTCGGTGATGAAGAGGATGAACTGCTCCTTGCTCGGGTCCGCCGAGGCGTTGATCGCGTCGCCGATCTGCTTCAAAGCCTTCTTGAGCCCCGCGGCCGAGCCCTCCTGGTCCCACCCGCCCGAGCCGGCGGTGCTTCCCCCGGCCGTGGTGATGGTCGTGTTGGTCTGCCCGGCGAAGTTGCCCTTGATCTTGTCCCGCTGCGCCGTGTCGCTCGTGCCCCCGCCCCCGTCGGGCTTGCCCGCGTAGACCAGCACGTGCCGACTCGAGTTCGCGTCGGTCGGGTCGAGCTTGAAGTCGCCCAGGCCCAATCCGCCGTTGGACGACGGCGTCTCGCCCGACGCCTTCCCGCCCGTCCCGGCCGTGTGCACGTCGCTGGCCGTCTTGCCCGCCCCGGGCTTGAGCGCGTCGGCCGCGGACTTGTCGTACCCCCCGTAGGTGGCCTTCTCGCCCGCGCTCGTCGCCGAGGCCACCGCCGTGTTCGCCTTGCCCGTGAACGCCTTGGCCGTGTCACCCCCGTAGCACTGCGTCATCACGATCAACCGCTGCGACCCGCCGGGGATGTAGTCATCGATCCACTTGGCCAGGTCGCTGTCGAGGATGCTCGTGCCCTTGGACGCCGAGAGCGTCCCCTTGGTGATCGTCGCCGCGTGGACGCCGCCGGCCCACGCCGCCGCGGCCGCCAGCACCCACCCGGCCAGGATCCACCCCCGGGCCGACCGACCCCTGGACATGGACGCACCGACACCCCTGTTGCCCTTCGTGAACATGCGTTCGCTCCTGTGCGTGGAGGTGCTCAAAGAAGCGGGGCGGAAAGGACGGCAAGAAAGGATCCCCATTCACGGCATCGCGGCCACGCCCCCCGCCATGCCTCATCTCATCTCAATCACTCGGCCCGATCCGTGCAAGAGATGCTGCGAATTTACCATCCTAAAAAGTCAGATTCCTCGCGCCCCCCATCGCCGCGCACCAAACGCCCTGCGATCATCACCCCTTTCGGGGTTCGGTGGCGTGAAGAAAAGAACCGCCGGTGTCATGACGATTCGTCAGGTGGCGCCGGCGGATGATCCGACCTTCCCGGCCTCCTCGGCCTTCGCCGGCGCCGGCTCAGCCAGCGATTCCTCCGCACGCCGCCGTGCCGCGAGGATCTTGCCGTCCCGCACCGCCCGGAAACCCGTCACCGACGCCGGCACGCTCAGCACCGTCAGCCACCGCTCGTAATCCCCCGCCCCCTCGACGCTGATCTTCGCCAGCAGCGACTCGTACCAGTCCCGGAACCGCGTCTCGGTCGGCCGGGCCAGCAGCAACCCCCGCAACGGCCGCAGCCGCGCCAAGAGCCGCAGGTGCCACGGCCGCGTCCGGATCGGCGGCAGCCGGTAGACGTGACCCCGCCACCGCAACTGAGGGTGGTGCACGTGACGCAGCCGCAGCCTCGGCTCACCCCGTTTGCCGTGCGGGCTGAGCCCCAACCGACGCCGCTGCTGACGACGATGGTGCGGGTCCGACGACATCGCCGCGACGAAGATCTCGTCCTTGATCAGCATCACCCGCGCCAGGTTCCACGCCACCGCCCGCGTCAGCGCCAGGTCGCGCCGCGGCAGGTCCTTCTCCAGCACCGCCACCACGTGGTCCACGTACCGCTGCGCGTACCGCACCCCGCCCCACAGCAGGCAGTCGTACGCCCGCACCGTCACGTCGCGCAGCAGCGCGTCGTCCACCAGCGCCTGCCGAGCCGTGTGCTCGACGCGCTTGATCATCAGCCCGAACCGCCGCGCCACCCGCCGCCCCCCCCGGAACCGATACCGCGCCCGCAGCAGCACCATCTTCCGCCGCAGCACGTGCTGGGCCGACTCGTTCCGCCAGCTCGTCAGCCCCCCCGCCCGCGACGTCCTGTTGCCCGCCATCCCCAGCACCCATCGCCGCCCCAGGTCCAACGCCCGCAGGTTCGCCTCCGCCTCCCGCGGCAGGCGCCGCCTCACCCCCAGCTCCAACGCCGCACCCGTCATCGGCAGGTACCCCATCTGGAACGCCATCCCCAGCAGCACCACGTTGACGTACCGCGTCGACCCCAGCTCCCGCCGGCACAGCTCCGACACGTCCACCCCCGCCACCGCCGACGCCGCCTCCCCGCCCTCAGCGCTGTGCGTGTACCGCCGGATCGCCCCCACGAGCTGCTCCGCCCGCCACGAGTCGCGCCCGAGCATCCCCAGCGTCGTCGGCACGCTCGCCGCGTTGACCGTCGCGTACGTTCGCTGCGGGCTGACCGCCCGGTACGGCCCGTCCGGGTCCATCGCCCGCGCCGCCTCCACCAGATCCAACCCCAACAGCAGGTCCGCCTGCCCGAACGGGATCAACGGCGTCGTGAACTGGGCATACACCCCCGCCGGCGTCATCCCGTCGCCCACCCCCGCTTCCTGAGGCGGGGGTGGCGCACCCTGGTGCGTGAACACCACCTGGGCCGAGGCACTGTCGGTCTGGAACGCCCGCCCGTGATCGCGCAGGAACACCACGCGGTAACCCAACGAACGCCCCGCCTCAGCCAGGATCATCCCCGCCGTCCCCACCCCCATCCCCCCGACACCCGCCACGTGGCACCGCCACACCTCCTGCGACCCATGCACCGGCCGCGGCTCAGGCAGCGCCGGACGCGGCGGCGCGACCGTCCCCGTCACCGCCTCACTCGAGGCCTTCTTCTTCGCACGCCGCGGCAACAGCGTCACCTGCTCGAACGCCGGGCATGCACCGATCCGCACGCACGCCCCGTCCGACGTGCAGATCGACGGGTCCGTCTGGATCTTCGGCCCGTAATCGCTCGGCACGATCGTCAGCCCCGGGCAGCCCGTCTGCCGCACGCATTCGAGGCAGTGCTCGCAGACGTCCGGGTGCGTCATGATCCACCGCACCGGCTCGTCGTGTAATTCCGTGGATACTTCCGCGGACGGTTCCTCCGCTCGTTCCGGCGTCATCCGCTCAGCCAGCGCGCAAGCCTTGTCCGCGATGACCACGTGCACCCCGTCGCTGAGGATCGTCTGCTCCAAGAGCGCCCGCAGCCGCGGCCGATCCGACGGGCTGATCCTCACCACCTGGGCCGACCTGCCTCGACGATCCGCCGGCCGGATCGACCACGCCATCCGCTCGATGTCCCTGGCCACCTCCGCGAACGACGGCCCGCTCGGCAGCGGCGGCACGAGCCGCCCCGGGAACCCCGACGACTGGTTGTCCACCAACACGAACGTCACATGGCTCCGCGCCTCGAGCGCCTGCCGCAACGCCAACTGCCCCGAGTGGTAGAACGTCGCCGCCCCGAGGAACACCACCTGCCGCGTCTCGCCCACCTTGCCCGAACCCGCCGCCGCCGCCCCGCCCAGACCCATCCCCGGATAACTCACCGTCAGCGGCACGAACGGCTCCTGCCCCAGCAGCGTCGCGCACCCCACGTCCCCCTGCACCGCCAGCGTCACCGGCCTGCGCCGATGCCGGTCGAGCATGTGCTTGGCGTCCGTCAGGCTCGCCCTCAATTCCAGCAGCACCGACGCCACGTCCCGCTGCGGGCACCCGGCGCAGAATGTCGGCGTCCGCTGCGGCACCGACACCGCCAACTGCGAGGTCTCCTCGATCCGCCGCAGCATCGCCTCGAGCCGCCCCGCGATCAGGTCCAACGGCAGCTGCGGATGGTCCCGGATCACCGGCGCCAACTGCGCGATCAGCTCCGAAGGATGCGTCCGTCCCGCCGCCGTCGTCGACGAGGGCGTCTGCGACGGCCCGATCTCCTGCCCCATCGTCGGCCGACCCTGCGACCACGCCTCGTCGAGCCCCCCGACGTGCAGCTCCAATTCTCCCCCCACCCGCAACGGCTCAACCGCCCGCAGGATCTGGCTCTCGATGTCCGCCGTCACCTGCCCCACCACCAGCATCCGCCGGCAACGCCGCGCGAACTCCACCACCAATCGCTCATCCAACGGCTCAACCATCCCCAAACGCAGGATCGGGATCCGCCCCCGCAGCCCCACCTCCCCCAGCGTGTCGCTCAGGCACGCGTACGCCGCCCCCACCGCGATCAATCCCAGCGGCGCCACCTCGTCCTTGCGCGTCGGATTGAGCACCCGGTTGAGCCCCAGCTCCCGCGCCGCCGCCTTGATCGCCGCCTGCCGCGACGGCCAGTCCCACTCACCCCCCGGCGACATCTCCGCTCTTCCCTGCCCCGGCAGCCACGGCGACCCCCCCGCCCCCGCCCCCGAAAGTAAAGAGGGTTGATTCGACGCCGCCCCCCGCACCCCCGCCGACCGCTGGTTCGGCCGGCACTGCACCGTCGCCCCGCCCAAAAGCAGCCAAGGACGCAGCCGCATCGCCACCACGCCCTGCCCCGCCGCGCACAGCGTGAACGCCAGCTCCACCCAGTCCTTGATCTCCTGCGCACAAGAAGGCTCAAGCAGCGACACCCCCAACTGCCTCGCGATCACCGCCGAGTCCGCCGCCCCGCCCCCATGCGATTCGTTCTGATCCTGTCCGATCACCACCACCAGCCCGCCGTGCCGTTGCGGCTGACGCACCGCCAGGCTCAGCGCCTCACCCCCGCGCTGAAGCCCCGTCCCGCCCAAAGCCAAGAGCACGCGCCCGCCCGCCTGCCGCGCCCCCGCCGCGATCGCCGACGCCAGCGCCTCGTTCCCCGCCCGCTCCGTCGCCACCCCCTGCTCAGCCAGCAGCGCCCGTAAACCCTCCACCGTCTCGAACAGCCCCCCGATCGGCCCACGCGGGTACCCCGTGATCAGTTCCACCCCCCCGGGCGTCTCGAGCGCGCCCTTGACCACCAGCTCCGGCCCGCAAAAGAGCTCGAGCCCCGCCGCGCTGTCGAATCGGTGCACCAGGTGCTTCAAAGCCATCTTCCCAGCCGGCAACACCGCCGGACAACGACCCTCGATTCTCCCACGCACGGACCCCCGCCAGTGTCCAGCCAACCCGCCCCGCTGTCCAGCGATCACCAGCACTTAAACCGTTTTCCAGCCGCTTTTCCCGCCCCGCGGTACAATGCCCTGCTTCGCCCTCCCCGCTCATGAAAACGCGCCACGTCATCCTCCGCGGCCACGGCCTGGCCACCTCCCTGGCCCCCTCCGCCTGGCAGACCTTCAGGGCCCTGCTCGACGGCAGGACCATCGCCGACCGCGCCGCCAGCCTCCC
>JADZET010000345.1 GCA_020850375.1 Phycisphaeraceae bacterium
AGTGGATGGCGCGTTGTCCGGCCCATGAGGATCGCAAGCCGAGCCTGAGCATCGGCGAGGGCGACGACGGCCGGGCGCTGCTGCATTGCCATGCCGGTTGCGAAGCTGGCCAGGTGGTCGCGGCAATTGGGCTGGACCTGGCGGACCTGATGCCGGGCGAACCCCTGTCCCCAAGGCCCAAGGCCGAACGGCGGGCGACGATCTATGCCACGGCGAAAGAGGCGGTGGCGGCGCTGGAACGCAAGCACGGCCCACGGTTGGAGCTGTGGACGTATCACAACGCCCAAGATGAGCCCGTGGGGGTGGTGGTCCGCTGGAACCTGCCGGACGGCGGGAAAAATATCCGGCCCGTGAGCCGGACGCCCGAGGGCTGGATCATCGGCGGGATGCCAGAACCCCGGCCGCTCTACAACCTGCCTGACCTGCTGGGCAAGCCCAACGAGCGCGTCTACGTCTGCGAGGGCGAAAAGGCGGCTGAGGCGGCCCGAGCTGCTGGACTGTTGGCGACGACAAGCCCCCATGGCGCGGAGAGCGCGACCAAGGCTGACTGGTCGCCCTTGGCCGGACGTGACGTAGCAATCCTGCCTGACCGCGACGATGCCGGCGAGAAATACGCTTCCAGTGTGGCAGCAATCCTGGGCAAGCTCAATCCGCCAGCCGTGGTGCGGATCGCGCGGCTGTCCGATCGGTGGCCGGATTTGCCCAAAGGTGGGGACATGGCCGACGTGATGGCCCTGGCTGGTGGGGACGGCGAATCCGTGAAAGCGGCGGTGAGCGCCCTGGCCGATGCGGCAAAACCTATTGCGATGGAGGGCGACGACGACGCGGCGGACATCACGGGGCGGTCGGATGCGATGCCCTGCGGTGTCGAGCCGTTCAAGCCGTTCCCCGTCGATGCCCTGCCTGAGCCCATGGCGCGGTTTGTCGGCGAGGTGGCCAAGGCCACGGGGACGGACCCCGCCTTTGCAGGGTTAGCGGCCTTGGTGGTGGTGGCAGGATGCGTCGGCAACCGTCTGGCGGCCAACGTCAAAACCGGCTGGACCGAGCCAGCGATCTTGTGGGGAAGCATCGTAGGCCGATCGGGCTCAACAAAGTCCCCCGTGCTCAAGCTGGTCAAACAGCCGCTGGTGGACCGTCTCAAGCGCGATCATGAGGAACATCGTAAGGCCCTGACAGACCACGAAGCCGCGATGCGGGAGCATGAGGCGAAGTTGGCGCAATGGAAGCAGAAGTCCGGCATGGGCGGCATAACACCCGCGCCGACCGCTCCGGCTCCGCCGACGATGAGGCGAACGCTGGTCGCGGACGTGACGACCGAGAAACTCGGCGACCTGTCGTCAGAAAACCCCCTGGGCCTGATCGTGGTCCGCGATGAACTGGCATCGTGGGTAGGTAGCTTCGATCGCTACGCGGCGGGCGGCAAGGGCGCGGATCGGTCGGCGTGGCTGAGCATGTATGACGCCGATTCAGTAACGATTGACCGCAAGACGGGTAAGGGTTTTATCTTCTGCGAGCGGGCGGCGGTCAGCATCCTGGGCTCGATTCAGCCAAGCATCTTGCGTCGGCTGTTCGGGGCCGCCGAGCGTGAAGCGGGGCTACTGGCACGATTGTTACTGGTGCATCCGCCGGAGCGGCCGGCGCTCTGGACCGAGGAAGAACTGTCCAACGCGACCGCGCAAGTCTGGCGTGAACTGCTGGACGGTCTGCTGGACCTTGAGCCCACCCACGATGAGAACGGGAACTGCCGACCCTGGCTTGTGCCGCTTAGCCCCGAGGCTCGGGCCGCGTTCATCCCCTGGCATGATCGACATGAACCGGAACGAACCGCCATTGAGAATGACGACTTGGCGGCCCACTACGCCAAGCTCAAGGGTGGGTGTTGCCGAATCGCCTTGCTGTTCGAGGCAATCCATGCGGCGACGCTGGCCCGCCGGCCAGACAACATCAGTGGTGAGTCGATGGAACAGGCGATTCGGGTGGTGGACTGGTTCAAGGCCGAGGCTCGGCGGATCTATGCCGGCATGGGCGAGGACGAGACACAACGCGCCCAACGCAAACTGGTGGACCTGATCCGGCAAATCGGCAGCGAGGTGACGCCCCGAATGCTGCGTCAACGTAGCCGTCAATTCAAGGGTGTAGACGACGCCACCAAGGCACTGGATGGGCTGGTGAGGGCTAAGCTGGGAGATTGGCACTATCCCCCTGCGGGTCCGCAAGGCGGACGGCCGAGTCAGACGTTCAAGCTCCGGGAGAACGCGGCCGACGACAAGCCACGTCTACAAAACCCCCAGCCGCAGCGTCCGAATGAGGGTTTCGGTTACGTAGACACCGGGAACGATGGCCGGGAAAGGGGGGAGCTATGACCGCTTACGCCTTGCTGAACGACCTGCGCCAACGTGGCGTGGTCCTGACCGCCAAGGGCGACCGCTTGGCCTACGACGCCCCGAGGGGCGTCCTTACGGCCGACCTGCGGGCGTTGCTGGTGGGACTCAAGCCGGCCCTGCTGGCCATCCTGCGAGGCGATCCACCCCCCCGCGTCCGGGCCGGCCGGGCCATCCGGCACGCCAGGCAGGCGGGTGACAACGTGCTAGCGGTGGCTCTGCGGGACGCCTGGGAAGAACGTCTGGCGGTCTGTACGATCGACGGTGGACTACCCGAGGAACAGGCCCAGCGGATCGCGGCTGATGAAATTGAAAATAGGGCTTGACTGGACGGTCTTTATGGTCGATAATATTCTAACGTACGTTACGGAGTATTCGACCATGACCAAGATGAGCATCATCGAAGCCCGTGAGAACCTGTCCGACGTTCTAAACCGGGTGAACTACGCCGGTGAGCGCGTCCTGCTGGAGCGACGGGGCAAGCCCACGGCCGCGCTGGTGTCGGTGGAGGACATGGAACTGCTCGAAGCCCTGGAGGACCGGGAGGACATCCGCGCCGCCAAGCGGGCCATCGCCGAAGCCAAGCGTAAGGGCGAAAAACCCGTCCCGTGGTCGGAACTCAAGGCCAAGCTGGGACTCTGAGCCATGCGCTATCAAGTCCATGTCCTGCCCTCGGCCGCCAAGGTGATCGAACGACTGCCCCGCGACGTTCGCAACCGCGTGGCCGGCGTGATCGACGGGCTGGCCGAGAACCCCCGGCCCGCCGGGTGCAAGAAGCTGGCGGGGCAGGAAGACCTGTGGCGAGCCCGAGCCGGCGACTGGCGAATCATCTACAGCATCGCGGACCGCAAGCTGATCGTCCTGGTGGTCAAGGTCGGCCATCGTCGGGACGTGTACCGGAGTAAGTGACATGGCGAGCCTGAACAAAGAGAACGGCGGCTGGCGCGTGCTGGTGGTGATGGCGGACGGCCGCAAGACGATCCGGCTGGGCAAGATGGACAAAGACTCGGCCATGCGGATCAAGGGCTATGTCGAGTCCCTGGCATCGGCCAAGGGCAGCGGTCAAGCCATGAACTCCGCGACGGCCGCATGGTTAAGCGACGTACCCCCTCCGTTGCATAAGAAGCTGGCCAAGGCCGGGCTGGTCGAACCCAGGCAGGCCAAGCCCGTGACCACGATCGGCGGTTTCATTGAGCGCTACATTCTCAGCCGGACGGATATCAAGCCCTGGACCCGGATCAACCTGGAGCGGGCCAAGACGAATCTTCTGGCCTATTTCACGGCGGATCGGTCGATGGCCAGCGTGACCGCTGCGGACGCTGACGGGTTCAGGCTGTTCCTGCTGGGCAAGGGAATGGCTGAGAACACGACGCGGCGAATCTGTGGACGGGCTCGCCAGTTCTGGCGGGCGGCGATCCGGGCGGAACTGGTGCAACGCAACCCATTTGATGACCTTCCCGTGACCGTCGGCGGCAACCCCTCCCGGCGCGTGTTTGTCCGGGCTGAGGACGTCCGCAAGGTGATCGACGTGGCCACGGACCCGCAATGGAAGCTCTTAATTGCCCTGGCCCGCTGGGGCGGCCTGCGGGTGCCGAGCGAGGCCCTGGCACTGACCTGGGCGGACGTGGACTTCGAGCATAGCCGCTTCACTGTCCGGTCCAGCAAGAATGAAAAACACGCCAGCGGCGTCCGGGTGGTCCCAATGTTCCCCGAGTTGGCGGGGCACTTCCAGGCCGTGTTCGACGATGCCCCCGTGGGCGAGCCCTACGTCATTGGCCGCTACCGCGACCCCGGGGTGAACCTTAGGACCCAATTAAACCGCTTCATCCAGGCGGCTGGCCTGACCCCCTGGCCCAAGCTATGGCAGAACCTAAGGGCGACACGGGCCACGGAACTGGCCGACAAATATCCCTCCCATGTTGCGGCATCCTGGCTGGGCCATGCCGAGGGCATGGCGGATGCGTTCTACCGCCAAGTGACCGATGAACACTTCTCCAAGGCCACGGCCCGCCAAGGCGCACAGAATCCGGCACAGCAAGCGGACGTAAAGCCTAGTATCCGGCAGAACAGCAAGCCGCCCCGCGAAGACGCGGGCTTAGTGTGTTCAGGGGCTTACGACGGTTTACGAGGGGATACGGGCGATGGCAAGAATATGCAAGTGCCCCCCGAAGGACTCGAACCTTCAACCCGCTGATTAAGAGTCAGCTGCTCTGCCAATTGAGCTAGGAGGGCGCGGGTTCGCCGGCGGCCGCGGCGGCTCGTCGGCGGGAAAATGCAATCCTA
>JADZET010000346.1 GCA_020850375.1 Phycisphaeraceae bacterium
CCGCCAGTCGCGGGTGCTCTTGCCGAAGGCCACGCCGCCGCCCTTCATGATGTTCGTGCGGACGGCCCCGCGGCGGGCGTTGCCCGTGCCCTTCTGCTTGTAGAGCTTGCGGGTCGAGCCCTCGACCTGGCTGCGCTTCTTGGTGGCGCTGGTGCCCTGACGCCGGTTGGCGTGCATGGCGACGTAGGCCTGCTTGAGCAGCGCGTGACGCACCTCGCCGCCGAGCAGCTGCTCGTCGACCTTGAGCGTGCTGACCTGCTTGCCGTCCTGATTATGAACTGGGATCTCGATCATGGTGCTTCACCTACGGCCCGGGTTCGTTCTGCCGCCGGGATACGTTTCTGTCGCCGCCCGGCGTCATCGATCAGGACCATCCGGGCAACTCGGCATCAGGGGTCAAAATGTCTGGACGTCGTGGTATCACCCGCAGCTCCGGGGAGCTTCCCGGGGGGGGGACTTACGACGCCGCAGCGAGTCTGGCCTTGCCTTTGTACAACCTCACCGCCTGCCGGATCACCAACAGGCCGTCACGTGCTCCGGGCACGGCGCCTTTGACGATCAGCAGGTTGCGTTGTTTGTCGTGCTCAATGAGTTCGAGGGAGCGAGCCGTGACGCGCCCGGCGCCCATGTGACCGGGCATGCGCAGGCCCTTCTTGGGCTTGCCCGTGCCGCGGTTGCTGGACCGGCCCGAGATCGAGCCCGGCGAGCGGTGCTTGCGTTCCGTGCCGTGCGAGGCGCACAGGCCCTTGAAGTTGTGCCGCTTCATGACGCCGGCGAAGCCCTTGCCCTTGCTCGTGCCGACGACGTCAACGTACTTGACGCCCTCGAAGGCGCCCACCGTAATCTCTTGGCCGAGCGTGTAATTGCCCGCGTCGTCGCCAGCCACGCGGAACTCGCGGTGCATGCGGAGCGGGGTCCGGCCGGCCTTGGCGTCGTGGCCGATCACCTGCATGGTCGAGTTGCGGGGCTTGACGTCCTCGAAGCCGATCTGCACGGCCTCGTAGCCGTCGCTGTCCGCGGTCTTGACCTGGGTGACGAAGCAGGGGCCCGCCTGGATGATGGTGACCGGGACGTTCTTGCCGTCCTTGTCATACCGGCGGGTCATGCCAACTTTTCTGCCGAGCAATACAGCGGTCATGGATGAAACCTCCCAGGGGGCCTCGCCTTGGCGGGGCGATCGTGAGCCTTGTTGACCCGGGGCTGTCTACTTCCGGGGGCCGGCTCAGAGGATCGTGGCCTGATTGGTAAAGTGGTTTTTGTCTTTGCGGCCGGCGGTTTCCTCTGGGACCTGCCGGGCGGCCCGGACGCCGTGGCGCCCGAGCGTGGACTTGGCTTCCTTTACGCCTTGATCTTCACAAACACGCCGGCGGGCACGACCATCCGGTTGAGCGCCTCGACGGTGCGGGCGTTGGGTTCAAAGATGTCAATGATCCGCTTGTGCGTGCGGATCTCGAACTGCTCACGGCTCTTCTTGTCGATGTGCGGGCTGCGCAGGACGGTGTACCGCTCGATGCGCGTCGGCAGCGGGATCGGACCGGCCACCTTGGCGTTGGTGCGCTTGGCGTGCTCGACGATCTCGCGCGCCGAGACGTCCAGCGCCTGGTGATCGTAGGCTTCCATACGAATGCGAATCTTGCCCGCGGCCATGGATGTTCCTGTTCGATCGTGGTTTAAGTCCAGGGCCGGATCTGCCGGGAACCAGCCCTGATCCCGGAGCGAGCCCAATAGTTTAACGGGGCAGGAGGGGCTGTCAAACGGGTGGGAGGCGGTTTGTGAACGCTCAACAGAAGTGTCCCCTGTCTTGGGTAGGTGGGCCCATGCTCCGCTGCGGCCTCGGCTACGCCTGGGTCCCTCCGTATATGATAAAAAAAACAGGCCTGCGACGGTTCGCAGGCCTGTTCGCGGGTTTTTTCCTTCACACTCACCAAGGGCGACGGCGAAGCAGCGAAGCGGCGCCGAAGGCCAGCACGACAGCGGAGGCGGGTTCGGGAATAATCTGGCCGCGGATCTCCCCGCCGGGGTGGGCGGTGGTGTGGACGTTGATGTAGAGCCCTTCGTTGAACAGGGCGGTGAGCTGGGCGGCGAGGGTGGTGCCATTGCCCTCCACGCCGTCCCAGACGCCGATGACCGTGCCGGCGCCGGCGTCGACGACTTGATCATCCAGGTCATTGACAAGGCCCCTCATGCCGAACACGACGCCGCCGTTGATGCCGAGCGGCGCCGCGTGAATGTGGATGCCCGTGACGTTGTCGTCGGCGGTGCCGGGCGTCTGGTTGCCGTCGAGATCCAGGCCGACAATCGTGATCGAATAGGCCAGGGCGGTCTGATCGTCGTTGAGCTCGAAGGTCGCCGTGGCGTGGGCAGTGGTGACGACCGGGCCGACTTCCTCCGCACCGATGAGGTTGGCGGAAAAGAAGGTCGCCGCCCGCGCCGAGGTTGCCGCGAAGGACAATGCCAGCACGCCGCAAACGCCCACCCGAAAAGCTCTGTGTCTCATCGTGCTTCTCCATTTCTAAAAACGAGGTTGCGTCCCGCCCCCAGAGGCGATTGCATATCAAAGACTGTAACGCGGAGGCGGGCGGAATCGCCATAGGAAATGGCGGATCGGCGGAAAAATCCTTCTTAGACAATGCGACTGCGCGCCCAAAAGAAATGATGACGTGATGATCCATTGATGACCTGCTGAGCAAGGCCTCAGCTCACCCAGATAATCACTGCGAATCAGTGGAGATCACAATCTGAAGCTCCGCTTGTCGTGTTCAGTGGTGCATCTTTTTTTTTGTTGGGTGGGCGAGGTGCCGTGCCTGGGCTAGGCTTGAGTGTTTCACCCCTGATATCCCTTCTTCGTTGCGGTCGCGGATCGACTGCCGGCGGAGTTTGAAACTCAACCCCCCTGGAAAAGAGAGCATGATCAGAAACATCATCTGTGGGATGGTCGTGTGCGCCTTCACCTCCGTGGCCACGGGTGCCCCAACGCTCAACGGCGTTCGGGACGTGGCGTACGGTCCCGCCGTGGCGGTCCAGACGGTGGAGACGAACTTTGGCGACGCGAACCCCGCCGGCGGCAGTGAGCTTGACGCCGCCTATGCGGTCGTCGAGGGCGGCACGCTCTACCTGATGCTGACCGGCAATCTCGAGAACAACTTCAACAACCTCAACATCTTCATCGACTCGAAGAGCGGCGGCCAGAACGTGCTGCAGAACAACGCCAACTTTGGCGGCAACAACCCCGAGAACAACGGCTGGGCGGGCAAGTATGCCGGCTTCACCTTCGACGCCGGCTTCGCGGCCGACTACATGCTGATCCTGCGCAACGGCGACTTCGGCGGCAACCGCTTCGACATCGACTACGCCGTCGTGGGCGGCGGCCTCGGAAACTACCTGAATGCCGGTGATGTCTTCGCGGGTTCGCTCATAGGTTCAAACGCCTCGGCCCTGCCCAACGGCATCGGGGTCGCCTTTAACAACAGCAACTTCGGCGGCGTTCTCGGCGGGACCGGCGCCGCCAACCAGGCAGCCGCCCTTGCCGTCACCACCGGCATCGAGCTGGCGATCCCGCTGGCGGCGATCGGCAGCCCCGCCGGTGAGTTTAAGATCAGTGCGATGATCAACGGCAGCAACCATGACTACCTGTCGAACCAGTTCCTCGGCGGTCTGACGCCGCCGCAGGTCAACCTGGGCGGCGACGGGGTGGGCGGCTTCAACGGAACCGTCGGCCAGCTCAACATGAACAACTTCGCTGGCGAGCAGTTCTTCGTCGTCGTGCCCGAGCCCGCTTCTCTGATGCTGCTCGGGTGTTTGGCGCCGCTTGTCCTGGCTCGCCGCATGAGGAACGCTCGCGCCCGGTGACATACCGTGCGGCGAATCAGGCGCGAACGGTCGGGCGCCTTCGCTTCGGGTCGTTGCCCGCCCTGTAGTTCCCGTCGGCATCACCGCGGCTGAAGAAGCCCTGTGACCACCTGCTTGCATTGCCCGGACGGATGCACACGGACTCATAAACATCTGAATTGAAACATCTTAAATCATCACTCTGGTATGCGCCCCCCCTTCTGGGATACGATCGTCAGCATCGTCACCACTCAAAAACCCGCCAAGGACAGATCATGCCAAGAAACAAACTCGGTTTTGCCGTTGCCACTGCCGTTGCGCTGCTGACGACCTACCCCACCACCGCCGCCCCGCTTTTCAGCGAGAACTTTGAGGTCGACCCCACCGCCAGCTGGACGGTCAACAACGGCCCAAGCGACGAGGCCCATGACTTTTTCTTCGACTACAGCACCGTCGGCATCCCCGCCGCGCCAAGCGGAGCCGGCACACGCGGCATGAAGCTCCAGGCCAATCTCGCCAACGGCATCTTCGGCGGCATGAGCGTCTCGCCGACCGGCCAAACCTTCACCGGCAATTACACCGTCTCCTTCGATCTCTGGTCGAACTTCAACGGCCCATTCCCCGGCGGCGGCAGCGGGTCAACCAACCTGTCGACCTACGGCGTAGGCACCGCCGGCGGCACCCCCCAATGGCCCGGGGGCGTGCAGGACAGCGTCTGGTTCGCCAACACCGGCGACGGCGGGTCCGCCGCCGACTGGCGGGCCTATTCACCCGCCGCTTCAACCAGCTATCTCGATGGCGACCCCGTCTACGCCGCCGCCACCCGCAACAACACCGACCCCTACTACGTCGGCTTCGGCGGCGTCTCCGCCCCAGCCGCGCAGCTCCTCCTCTTCCCCCAACAGACCGGCACAACCAACGTCGGCTCCAGCGGCATGGATTGGCATCAGGTCATCATCGACGTCAATAGCGGCATCGTCACCTGGACCGTCGATGGCCTGCTCCTGGCCACCGTCGATGCTTCGGAAATGACCCTCGGCGGCGGCAACATCTTCTTCGGTCATTCCGACACCAACGCCTCTTCCTCCACCGACCCCAACGACGCCGCCCTGCTCTTCACGCTCATCGACAACGTCGTCGTTACCCCCGAGCCCGGCTCACTCACCCTCCTGACCCTTGCCGCCCTGACTCTGATCGCCCCCCAACGCCGTCCGCGACGTCACCTCTAAGGCGTTCCAACGACTCCGACCCGGCGGGACCAACGCTCGGCATTGCGGGGACGACTTCCCACACCGTAGCTGTGCACTACCTGTGTTAGTTGGGCGCCCTAAAAGACCCGGGGCCGGGTCGTCTTATTTGATTCCCGTCTGCGCTGACGTACACTAGAGGTCTACAAGCAAACACGGGGTGTAGCGCAGCTTGGTTAGCGCGTCTGACTGGGGGTCAGAAGGTCGCGAGTTCGAATCTCGCCACCCCGATTGAAAAAACCGCCTCCGGGCGGTTTTTTCAATTGAGCCGTGGAACAGGTGAATAGTCGAACAGGTGACCGAACCAGAAGACCCAAGACTACCGGATTCTTCCACTGCGGTCTCCTGTTCAACTGTTCTCCTGCTCAAGAATTGCTCCCCTGCCACCTCACCCCGCCGCAAAGATCTCCCTGACCTTTTCCGCCATCGCCATTCCCAACTTCCCGTGCTCGGGGGCATCGAAGTGCACGCCGTCGACCGGGCTCGAGACCATGACCAAGCCGGCGTCGAAGAACAGCGAGCCGGTCTGGCGAGCGACGAACTGGTAGCACATCGCCAGCTTAGTGGACTTGATGTGGGCCCCGGCCATCGGCTCAAAGCCCTCGACCATCGGCAGCACCGACGGCGGTGAGACCAAAAGTGTCCGCGGGGCCTTGCCGCCCGGACCCGCCCCGCTGGCACGCACGGCGTTGGCCAGCACCTCCATCCCGCGAGCGATGTCAAAGGCCGCCAGGCCGTAGCGGGCCTGAAGGTCGTTGGTCCCGAGCATGATGATGACCAGGTTGATCGGCTGATGGCTGGCCAGGCAGGGGATGAGATAGTCCTTGCCGTTGCGGCACGGGCTCATGGGGTCGTCGATGACGGTGGTCCGGCCGCCGAGCCCCTCCTCGATGACCTCGTAGTCCAGCCCGAGCTGATCGCGCATCACGCCGGGCCAGCGGGTGTGACGGTCGTAGCGGCTGCCGTCGGCGGGGTTGGCGCCGAAGGTGTTCGAGTCACCGAAGCAGAGGATGGTCTTCACAAATGCGTCCTTTCGGTGGCCCACGGAAGGAATTTCAGGCGAGGGTGAAGCGACTCACGGTGTCTGACGGGCGAACATCTGCTCCCGGCCATACGAGCCGGTGTTGTAGTAGAGCGTCATTTTGCCATCCGGTGTCGGCAGGAGGTAGTGCCGCCAGAGATTGACGCCCTCGCCATCCTGCACCGCTTCCGGGGGGACGGCCTCGATGCGCTCGATGGGCTCAGGCATCACCGTCCAGCCGGTGACGGGCCAGGCCTCGGGCGTGTAAGCCCAGCCGCCGAGGCTCGGGGCCGGCTCGCGCATGTGGGGGTTCTGCTCCAGGGGCGCGGGCGGCGTGGGGCTGGCGTTGATCAGGGCGAACCATCCGCCGTGTGCCGCGGGCAGGATCTGGAACCCCCCGATCCAGCCGGCCGTCCAGTGCCGGGGGTCGGCCGCGGGCCGGAGGATGGGGCCGAGCTTTTTCGCCGTGGTTTGACCCGGATCCAGGAGGGCCGCCGCGCTGCTCGAACCCCAGGGCGAGTGAGGCGGATCCGCCTGGGCCTGCCGGGGATAGCCCATATAGAAGATCAGGATGGTCTGCCGCTCGGGCATCCACCAGGCGGTGGGCGCGTCGGCGTGGTTGCCGTCGAATGCGTCGGCCCGGCCCGGTTCGACGATCGGGTGGCGATGAACGTGCCAGGGACCGTCGAGGCTCGGGGCCGTGGCGGCCTGGACGGTCTTGTGCGACCCGCCGACGTAGAAGAGCCAGTAGCGGCCGTCGACGCGCACGGGCAGGCCGGGACGAGCGGGGTCCATCAGGATCCAGGGTTTGTGCGGATTGCTCAGGAGGTCCTGGGGATTGTCGAACGCGATCGGCCCGAGCTTCCGCCACGCCCCGCGACCGATGGCCTCGCAGGATTGACTCAGGGCCTGCCCGATGCCGCAGGCTGGGCCGGCCTCTCTCCCGCCCATCGCGAAATAGAACATCCGCCACGCCATGACACGCTCGTCCCACACGATGCAGGGATCGCCGGTGACGTGGACGTCGAAGCTGCCCGCCTCTCCACGCGGCAGGACGCAACCCAATCGCCGCCAGGAGGTAGGCGGTTGCACGAATCCCTGCCAGACACCGTCAGCCATCGATGGCATGCCAACACCCTTGTGCAAGTGGCCCGATGGATTCCTGTCGAGGTCACCAGAGGGTAACGGGGGGTCGCCAGAAAACCAGGCCTCACATCCCTACGCGACCGGTTGTTCAGGAGGATTTCCTGATCGCACGCCATGCCCGCAGGGCTTCGTCCCTTGCCTGCGCGTGGTCCACGATCGGCTGAGGGTATGGACCCTTCTCACCCGGCGATCGCAGCTCCGGCACCCAGTGGCGGACGTATCGGGCCTCAGGATCAAATTTCTTCTCTTGTGCTGCGGGGTTGAAGACGCGGAAATAGGGGGCGGCATCGGCCCCGCAGCCGGACACCCACTGCCAGCCGAAGGTGTTGCTGGCCGCGTCGGCGTCCACGAGCGTGTCCCAGAACCACCGCGCCCCCTCGAGCCAGTGGATGCGCAGGTCCTTGGTCAGGAAGGAGCCGACGATCATGCGGGCGCGGTTGTGCATCCAGCCCGTGGTCCAGAGCTGCCGCATCCCCGCGTCGACGATCGGGTAGCCCGTCCGTCCCTTCCGCCAGGCCCGCAGGTGCTTGTCATCATCCCGCCAGGCGAAGCTGGAGAATGAGCGGTTGAGCGGCTGATCCATCGTCCAGGGGAAATGGAACAGCACGTGATGGGCGAACTCCCGCCAGACGAGCTGCCTGCGCCAGGCCTCGCAGCCGGGGCGGGCTGTGGAGGACCTCGATGCGCGACGGAGCGTCTCGTGCCAGACACGCCTGACGCCGATCTGCCCCCAGTGCAGGTAGGGCGAGAGCCGGCTTACCCCATCGCCGGGCTCACCCCCCGACTCCCCCACCGCCAGTGCATCGCGCTGCCGGCCGTAGTCAGCCGCCTTGTCCTTGAGGAAACGCGACAAAACCGCGTGGGCGCCCCGTTCGCTGATGTCCCAACGTTCGAGGATACCCTGATCCCACCGCACGACCGGACGGAGTTCGAGAGAATCGATCGGGAGGGAAGCTGCTTTCTTCCACGCCTGTCCCCAGGATCGATCGGCCGAGGCATCCGTTACCTCGGGCTTGGCCACGTCGAGCTTCTCAACCGCCCTCCAATAGGGCGTGAACACGCGGTAAGGCGTGCCGCCGCCGGTGCGCACCTGGCCCGGCTCGTGGAGAAGATTCCCCTGGAAGCTCCGCGTCTGAAGCCCGGCATGGCTCAGAGCCTTCTCTACCTCGGCCTCCTGCTGAATCGACCAGGGCTCGTAGCGGCGTGTCCAGAAGATGGATACGGCACCGATCTTCTTCGCCACGTCCAGCAGCTCATCTGCGGCACCGCCCCGGCGCAGGACCAGATGCGTCCCTCGCTGACGCAAAGAACGATCCAGGTTGACCAGCGCCTCATGCAACCACACCCGAGCGGCCGCGCCGGGTGACCATCCCCCCTCTTCCTCGGGGCTCCAGACGTATACCCCAACCACCGGCCCCCCCTCGGCCAGCGCAGCGGACACCGCCGGCTGATCGGCCAGCCGCAAGTCCTTGCGGAACCAGATGATCGCCGCCCCCTTGGCCACGTGCGACGCCCTCTTGTGATGTTCTGCGGCCGATGCGCCGCGATCACTGGCCCTCGAACAGCGACGCGCCTCCGTAGACCATGTTCGCGCCGAACTCGACGGCCCTTTCGAGGTTCGACTCGTCGCCCATGGCCAGGATGTTGAACGTCGGGCCGCCGATCTTGGCCGACTGGATGTCGCCGAAGATCTCGGCGCAACGGGCCAGGGCGGAATCGAGCTCCTCGCCCTCGAGTGTGCGCTGGGGCATGAAGCAGACGCCGCGCAGGCGGAGGTGGACCATCGAGTCAATCTGCTCGGCCAGGTGGATGGCGGCCGGCGGGGCGACGCCGCGATCCTGACCGTCGCTGGCGGCGTTGATCTGCAGCAGCACTTCAAAGGTCTGCGGCTCGCCGGCGCCGCCACGGCCCGCACCGCGTCCACGCGGCGGGGTGGGTGCTTCGCTGAGCCCATCGAACAGGCCGGTCGGCGCCGACGTGTTCTCGGTCATGGGTGACTCGGACGCATCGCCGGGCTCAGCGGGAGCTCCGCCGTCGAGTCGGCCGGCGTAGAGGTGCAGGTCCTCGGCCACACGGAGGTTGTCCACGCTGTGCACCAACCGGACGATGCTGGCCATGCTGCGGATGCGGTTGCGGGGCATCGGGCCGAGCATGTGCCATCGCACCTGGTCGGGCACCTGAGGGCCCTCGGAACCCGATGCGCTATGCCCGACGCCCACCGGTCGCCCGCGCACACGAGAGAGAAACCGCCGCCGGCCCAGGAATTCCTGCAGGCCCAGGGCGCGCTGCGGCAGGTGCTGGATGTTGGACTCGGCCAGGTCGGCCTGCCCCCACTCCACGAGCTGGCGGATCTGGTCCGGGCTGGCCTGGTCGGTCTTGACCACCAGCAACACCTGATCCGCCCGCCGCCCGCCGCGGCCCGCGGCCTCCGCCACGCCCTCGGTCAGACGACGGTAGCGATCACGCAGACGACTCGACTCCGTTCGAGAAAGCGTTTCCATGGCCACAAGAATACCCCCCCCAGGCCGATTTGTCTGCCCGCCCCGCCGCCGGGAGCGACCGATCGGAAAAGAAAAACCCAGGCCGACCTCATCGATCGACCCGGGTTTGGAGACAAGGGTAAATGGGCAACCCCGCGCTACTTCTTCGCTGCCGCGCCACCGGACGAGGCCATGGGCTTCTGCGTGTGCTGGAGGATGGCGCCGATCACGGCCGGCACCAGCACCAGGATCGGCAGGATCGCCGCGTGGGCCGAGATGCTGTTGGTGATCGGCTGCCGCCAGTTGGGGATCTGGATCAAGAGGGCCATGACCCCGAAGATGATCAGCGTCGACCCGCTGACGGTGGTGAAGAAGACCACGGAGAACTTGAAGAGGATAAAGGCCAGCATCCCGAAGATGATCAGGCCCATCAGGGCGCCGATCCAGTAGTTGCCCGCCGCCGCCTCGGCCGTCGGGCCGTGCACCGCCGCCTTGATGATCGAGGTCCAGGCATTGGCCCCGATGAAGGCCCCGGTCAGCCCGCCAAACACCGCCATCGCGTACTTCATCAGCGGCATGCACGTCACCGCCAGGAGCACGCCCAGGCAGCCGGCGACGATGTACTCGGCGTTGATCTTCTGCCCCACGTAGTAGCCCGCCAGCAGCCCCATGATCAGCCCGGCCGCCACGATCACCCAGCGGTGCAGGTTGTACCCGTTGAGCAGGCAGACCAGCCCGGCGATCATGAACACCACCGCCCAGACGATCGACAGCGACTGCAGGTGCTGGAGGATGTCCTGCGGGTGGGCCAGGGCGTCGGGCCGGGAGAAGATCCCGTTGATCAGTTCGATGACGTTCCGGGGCGACCCTGACTGTTGCAGCAGCATGAGCATGGTCCGTACTCCTTAGCGCAGGTCCACCCCTCGCCCGAGGTTCAACGCCCCTCCTAGCAGTTCACTTACTTTCTATCGGCCTTCGCCCGCAAGAGCGTCCACTGCACGACGATCCCGACCACGGTTATCAGACCTATGGCCGCGGCCGCCTGGCGGGGATCTTCGAGCCACAGGCCCAGATTCGTCCGTGCGCCGTCCCCGCTGCCGAGGTAGCCCAGCCGGTCAAGCTGGCCCGCGGCGACGACCATCATGGCCGCCCCGATCAGCGCCCCGGCCGCCGACGCCGCCC
>JADZET010000347.1 GCA_020850375.1 Phycisphaeraceae bacterium
AGGTCACGCACCTGCACCTCCGTCTCGCCGTGCAGGGCCGCGGCGTCGATCATCCCGCTGGCCAGATTCCCCCACGACAGGTCGTAGCGAAAGAAGCCCTCGGCGTCCGTCGGATCGGGCCGGCGCACCCGGCCCATGTCGTCGATCTGCACGTGGTCGAGTTTTGCCACGTCGCGCAGGATCCGCAGCCGCTGGCCGGGCGCACGCAGCGCCCGCCACCTCGGCTCAGCGTCGAGCAGTGCCCGGGCGGTGATCTGCTCGACGCCCAAGAAGGTCTGTGCGTGATACGAGACCACCTCGCCATACCCCGTGTGCCGGCAGTCCGGCCAGACCCGCAGCACGGGCGCCAGCCGGGCCTCGAGGTCCGGGTTGTTCGTGTCGTCGATCGCGGCCAGCCCCTGCTCGCTCAGCCCCGCCGTCACCAGGTCATTGCGGATGTAGTGGCTGAACACGCCCTGCACGACGTCCGGCCCATCCTCAACCCACTGCTTCTCCGGCCGCAGATGCTCGTGCGTGTCGCACAGCGGTGAATGCTCGATGAGATACTCAAGGTCGGTCATGCTCACACCTCGCCCGGCTGAAGTTCAGCTCTTCGATCGAAGCCCCTCCCCCGTCGGATCGAACCGCATCGCGATGGGCATCCGCCGCCCAAAGCCGAACGCCCGGCTGGTGACTTTCAAACCCGGCGCCGCCTGCTTGCGCTTGTACTCATTGACGTCGATCAGCCGGGCCACCCGCTGCACCAGCCCCGCGTCATAGCCCGTCCTCTCGATGATCTTCGCCGTCGACTGTTCCTGCTCCACATACAGCTCGACGATCGCGTCCAGCACGTCATACGGCGGCAACGAGTCCTGGTCCGTCTGGTCCGGCCGCAGCTCGGCGCTGGGCACCTTGGCGATCGAATTCTCGGGAATCACCGCCCGCCCGTACGCCCGCAGCAGCGGCGACTCCGGGCTCTGGTTGATCCACCTCGCCAGCTCCCACACCATCGTCTTGGGCACGTCCGAGATCACCGCCAGCCCCCCCGCCATGTCCCCGTACAGCGTGCAGTACCCCACCGCCAGCTCGCTCTTGTTCCCCGTCGTCACCAGCAGCGAGCCGAACTTGTTCGACACCGCCATCAGGATCACCCCGCGGATGCGGGCCTGCACGTTCTCCTCAGCCACCCCCGGCTCGAGCCCCGCGAACACCGTCGACAGCGCTCCCTCGAACGCCCCGTGCGGCCCCTCGATGGGCACGACGTCGAACCCGATCCCCAGCCGCGTCGCCACCTCGCGTGCGTCGGCCAGGCTGTGCTCGGAGCTGAACCGTGACGGCATGGCCACCCCGCGCACTTTCTCTTTGCCCAACGCCGCCGTCGCCAGCGCCGCCGTGAGTGCCGAGTCGATCCCCCCCGAAAGCCCCAGCACGATCGACCTGAACCCGCACTTGCGGCAGTAATCCCGCAGCCCCAGCACCAGCGCGTGAAAGAGATCGCTCAGCGACGAGGTCGTAGCCGCCGCGCCGGACTTTGGCGCCGACGCCGACGCCCCGAGCGTCCCATCCTCCTTAAGCTCGACGACCAACAGATCCTCCTCGAACGCCCTGGCCTGCGCCACCACCCTGCCCTGCGCGTCGACCGCGCAGCTCCGCCCGTCGAAGATCAGCTCGTCATTCCCCCCCACCTGGTTGCAGTACAGCAGCGGCAGCGTGTGCCGCTTCGCCGCCCGGCGGAACAGCTCCAGCCGCGTGTCATGCTTGCCCACCACGAACGGCGAGGCCGAGCAGTTGATGAACAGGCTCGCGCCTCGCTGCGCCAGCTCCGCGATCGGGTTCTCGTGGTACAGCGCCCGCCCGAACAGCGACGCGTCGTTCCACAGGTCCTCGCACACGCTGATCCCCAGCCGCTTGCCCCGCCACAGCGCCACGTCCACCGCCGGCCCGGGCTCGAAGTACCGATGCTCGTCGAAGACGTCGTACGTCGGCAGCAGCGACTTGACGTGCCGGTGGACGATCCGCCCCTCGTGGCACAGCGCCGCCGCGTTGTAGAGCGTCAGCCCCTGCTTCCCCTCCGCCGGGCAGGGGTACCCGATGATCGCCCCGAGGTCCGTGCACTGCGCCGCCAGCGTCCGCACCACCGACTCGGCCTGCTCGATCGCCGCGGGCTTGAGCAAGAGGTCCTTCGGCGGGTACCCGATCACCGACAGCTCGGGGAACACGACCAGTTGGCAGCCCAACCGCCGCGCCTCGGCCAGCCGGGCCTCGTGCAGCCGCAGGTTGCCGGCCATGTCGCCGACGGTCGGGTTGATCTGGGCCAGGGCGATGAGCATGGGGGTAGGGGTCTGCGGTCTGGGGTATAGGGTCTGGGGTATAGGGTAATAGGATTGCAGGGTCGACGGGTCGGGTGAACGATCGTCCGCGAACCCCAGACACCAGACCCTAGACCCCATACCCTCTGTTTCTCACGCATTGACCCCGGAGAGCCTGGATCGTAGCTTGACAGCCATGAAGACATCAAACGCGCTCGGGGCATGGGTGTGCGTGTCGGCCGTGATCCTGCTGACCGGCTGCGAATTCCACTGGCCCGGCAGCCCCGGCCTGACCAAGGCCCAGGTCCGCGCCAGCGAGCACCTCCAGCAGGGCCAGGCCTACCTCGAACAGGGCCTGTTCGACTCCGCCTTCGCCGCCTTCGGACTGGCCCTGGAAGAAAATCCCAGGCTCGTCGAGGCCCACATGGGCATGGGCGGCATCTACATGCAGCGAGGCCGCAGCGACTTGGCCGAGCAGAGCTACGCCCGCGCCGCCGAGCTGGCGCCCAACAGCTTCGACGCCCACTACCACCTCGCCTACGCCCGCCAGCTCCTGGGCAAGCTCGACCTGGCCGTCCGCGCCTACCTCCAGGCCCTGACCATCGAGCCCAACAGCGCCGCCGCCAACCAGAACCTCGCCGGCGCCTACCTCCAGCTCGGCCGCGCCGCCGAGGCCATCCCCTACGCCAAGAAGGC
>JADZET010000348.1 GCA_020850375.1 Phycisphaeraceae bacterium
TCGGCGGCATGATCACCATCCCCGCCGCCTTCATCTTCCTCGGCTCCGTCCAGGTCACCCAGGCCGCCGGCTCCTCCTTCAACCTCGGATTCATGACCCTGCCCATGGTCTTCGAGTCCATGCCCCTCGGACAGGTCGTCGGATTCCTCTTCTTCTTCCTCCTCTTCCTCGCCGCCATCACCAGCTCGCTCTCCATGCTCCAGCCCGCCATCGCCCTGCTCGAGGAGGGCCTGGGCCTCAACCGCAAGGCCTCCGTCGCCCTCCTGGGCTTCGTCACCATGGTCGGCACCCTCTTCGTCCTCTACTTCTCCAAGGACGCCATCGCCCTGGACACCTTTGACTTCTGGATCGGCACCTTCTGCATCTTCATCCTCGCCCTCTTCCAGACCGTCATGTTCGGCTGGGTCCTGGGCATCGACCGCGGCATGGCCGAGATCAACCGCGGCGCCGCCATCAACGTGTCGCGCGTCGTCGGCTGGATCCTCAAGTACGTCTCGCCCGTCTACCTGCTGGTGATCTTCGCCGGCTGGTGCTACATGCAGGTGACGACCACCGAGGGCAACCGCCTCACCGCCATCCGCGACAACGACTACGTCAAGGCCTCGATCGGCTTCATGCTCCTGGTCGCTGTGCTCTTCCTGCTGCTGATCGCCCAGTCGGTGCGTCGATGGAACGCCTCCGAACGGCGGGCGAAGGAGGTTGGCTGATGCAACTGCTAAGCGTCCTGACGATCGCTCAGACCAACCCGCCGGACTTCGAGGCCTATCGTCTCTCGGCTGGCGGCTGGCTGGTCATGCTCATCTCCGTCGGATTCGTCACGGCCCTGCTGATCTGGTGCCTGCGCAAGGTCCTGACCCATCCCGGCGAGGTCGAGAAGCTCCACTCCCAGACCGACATCGACCCCCACGACGCGGACAAGTGACGCCGCTCGCGTTGGGCTGATTACCAGGTCCCTGATTGCAGATACGCGTCGATCCCCGCCGCCGCCTTGCGACCCGCCCCCATCGCCAGGATCACCGTCGCGGCGCCCGTCACGATGTCCCCGCCCGCGAACACCCCGCGCTTGCTCGTCCGCAGCGTCTCGGGGTCCGCCTCGATGTACCCGCCCCGGCGCGTCTTAAGGTCCGGCGTCGTCTGCTGGATCAGCGGGTTGGCCGTTGTCCCCACCGCCACGATCGCCATCGCCGCATCCACCTCGAACTCCGACCCCGCCACGGGCTTGGGGCTTCTCCGCCCCGACGCATCCGCCTCGCCCAGCTCCATCCTCACGCACTGCACCTTGGTGAGCCATCCCTTCTCATCGCCCAGGAACGCCGTCGGATTCGTCAGCATCATGAACTGCACCCCCTCATCCTTGGCGTGGTGCACCTCTTCCTTGCGCGCCGGCATCTCCTCCTCGGACCGTCGGTAGACGAGCCGCGCGTTCTTCGCCCCCAATCGCAGCGCCGTCCGCACCGCGTCCATCGCCACGTTCCCGCCCCCGACCACCACGACATCCTTCCCCCGGCAGTCAAACACCGGCTGATCAAACCCCGCGTCATACGCCCGCAGCAGGTTCACCCGCGTCAGGAACTCATTGGCCGAGTAAACGCCGTTGAGGTTCTCCCCCGGAAGATTCATGAACTGCGGCAACCCCGCCCCGGTCGCCACGAATACGGCATGAAAGCCCTCCTCGTTCATCAGCGCGTCGAGCGTCACCGTCTTGCCCACCACCACGTTGGTCTCAAACTTCACGCCCATCTTGGCCAGGTTCGCGACCTCCTCGCGCACGATGTCCTTGGGCAGCCGAAATTCCGGGATGCCGTAGATCAGCACCCCCCCGATCTCGTGCAGCGCCTCGAACACCGTCACCGCGTGCCCGCGCTGCACAAGATCTCCCGCGCACGACAGCGCCGCCGGCCCGCTGCCGACAATGGCGATCTTCTTGCCCGTCGGCGGGGGAATCGTCGGCAACCCCACCTGCCCGTGCTCCCGCTCCCAGTCCGCCACGAAGCGCTCGAGGTATCCGATCGCCAGCGGCGCCGCCCTGCGCCCCATCACGCACGCCCCCTCGCACTGGTCCTCCTGCGGGCAGACGCGCCCCGTGATCGCCGGCAGCACGTTGTCCTCCCGGATCTTCCTCGCCGCCCCGAGGTAATCGCCCGCCAGCACCAGGTCCACGAACTCCCGCACCTTCACGCCCACCGGGCAGCCGTGCGTGCACGCCCCGCTGGCGCAGGTCAGGCACCGCTGCGCCTCGGCCTGCGCCGCGTGCGCCTCGAGGCCCAGGTTCACTTCCTTGAAATTCCCCCCGCGTTCTCCCGGCGGCTGCTCGGGCATCGCCTGGCGAGGCAGTTTGAGGCGTTCCTTGTGAGGCAGTCGTTCCATAACTTCTCAGCCCCTCCGCGAGGGGTGGGGCCGTCATCCAGGGTTAGGGTTGCTCGCTCCGCGACTTGCACGCCCCGCCGATCTCCGCGCACATCGTCGCGTTCTGCTGCTGCTGAGCCTCGAACTCCGCCAGCTCCTGTTTCTCGCGCTCGCGGTACATCGCGTTGCGCTGCATCAACAGCCCGAAGTCCACCTCATGCGCATCGAACTCCGGCCCATCCACGCACGCAAACTGGCTCTTGCCTCCCGCCATCACCCGGCAGCCCCCGCACATCCCCGTCCCGTCGACCATGATCGGATTGAGGCTGACGACCGTAGGTGTCTTCCCGGGGCGTGTCGCCTCCGCCACCGCCCGCATCATCGGGATCGGCCCGATCGCCAGCACCAGCCCGATCTGCGTCCCCCCGTCGACAAGCTCCGCCAGCTTCTGCGTAACCAGCCCCTTCTCGCCGTAGGACCCGTCATCGGTCATCACGAACAATTCATCGCTCGTCGACCGAAGCTGCTCCTCGAGGATCAAGAGGTTCTTCGTCCGCGCCCCGAGGATGGTCACCACCCGGTTGCCCGCCTTCTTCATCGCCACCGCCGTCGGGTAAGCGATCGCGGTGCCCACCCCGCCGCCGATGACCACCACCGTGCCGTAGGGCTTAATCTCCGACGCCCTGCCCAGCGGCCCTACGACGTCGAGGATCGACTGCCCCGCCCCGAGCGTGTTGAGCAGCTTGGTCGTCTTGCCCACCCCCTGCACGATGATGGCGATCGTCCCCGCCGCGGCGTCGGCCTCGGAGATCGTCAGCGGGATGCGTTCGCCCCTGTCGTGCACGCGGAGGATGACGAACTGCCCCGCCTGGTACGCCTTGGCGATCCGGGGGGCCTGGATCACGAAGCGCTTGACATCGGGGGCGAGGAACTGAGCTTGGACAATCGGGAACACGCCGGCCTCCAATACGGGCCAAAAAACCACCCCTGGAACAGGCTGCGGCGTCTGTTCCTGGACGAACCATCCCCCTCATGATTGTCAGGGATCAGCCCGACAGGTTCAAGGCAAGCCCTTGGCCCGCCAGAGGGATGCGGAGGTATGCTGAGTGACCAACCGAGACGTTTAGACCCCTTGTCAGGGTTTTAACCATGCCCCCGTCCCGCACCATTACCAGCCTGGACAACCCCCGCGTCAAGCAGGTCGTCAGCCTCCTGCGCCACCGCCAGCGGGACAAGCAGGGCCTCTTCGTCGCCGAGGGCGTTCGCCAGGTCACCCGCGCCCTGGCGGCCAGCCTGCCCCTGGTCGAGCTCTACGAATGCCCCGAACTTCTCGCCTCCGCCGCGGCAGGGGGGGAGTTCGACGACGTCTCCGTCAGCCAGCGTCTACAGGTGACCGAGCCCGTCATGCAGAAGATGGCCTACCGCGCCGAGCACGCCGAGGGCGTCCTGGCCGTCTTCGAGCAGCCTAAATGGTCCCTCGATGCGCTCGACCTCCCCTCAAACCCCCTGATCCTCGTCGCCGTCGGCCTGACCAAGCCCGGCAACCTCGGCGCCATTGCCCGCTCCCTCGACGCGGCGGGGGGCCACGCCCTCTTCGTCGCCGACGCCCAGGTTGACCCCTTCAACCCCAATGCCCTGCACGCCTCGACCGGAGCGGTGTTCACCCTCCCGGTGGTCTGCGAATCATCGGCCCGCCTCATGGCTTTTCTCACCAGCCATTCAATCAACATCCGCCCCGCCGTCCCTCCGCCCGCCCCGGCCAAGCCCGTGCACGAGGTCGACCTCACCGGCCCCACCGCCCTGGTCATCGGCGCGGAGCACGCCGGCCTGACCGCCCCCTGGTGGAACGGCAAGGCCCCGGCCGGGAACACTTCCGGGGGCACTTCCGGGGGCGGGGGCGTTTCCGAGGAGCCGATCTTTATCCCCATGGCCGGCCGAGTCGTCGATTCGCTCAATGCCTCGGTGGCCGCCGGCATCCTCCTTTTCGAAGCTCGACGGCAGCGTTTGGCGGCGGGTCGCTAGACATGGGCCTGTCGGTGATGACTTGTTGTGTTTTCTCACCTTGACGCTTGCGCCGCGTAGCGTTACGTTCGCATGGGTCGTGAAGCCATCACCGGGGAGTGTTACGGCAAGGGGCGTTGCATGCGCGTGCTGATGCTCGGCTGGGAGTTCCCGCCGTACCTGACCGGCGGCCTGGGCACAGCCTGCGAAGGGCTGACCCGGGCGCTCCGCGCCGCCGGCGCCGAGATCATCTTCGTCCTGCCGCGCCCCATCCCGCGCGACGCCCGCTCCCACGTCCAACTCCGCGCCCCCGAAGCCGTCCTTCATGACCCCATCCGTGGCGGCTGGAACGGCCTGCCCCGCAAGCGATCCTCAACCACCGCGTCCGCCAACGGACGAGCTGAAGAATCCGACGCGGATTACGCACCCGACGCCCGCGACATTCTCGACGCCCAGACCCAGCACGCCTCGCCCGTCGCCGGCCGATTCGAGCTGCGCGAGGTCGCCATGCGTTTCGTCAGCCCCTACGGCGGTGGTCCCGCCTCCGGCCTAGAGCAGCCGCCCTTCCTCTACGACCCCGCCAACCCCGACGCCCCGCTCCCCCAGATCAGCCACCTCCGAGGCTCCTACGCCCCGACCTATCCTCCGCAGTTCCCA
>JADZET010000349.1 GCA_020850375.1 Phycisphaeraceae bacterium
CACCGTCCCAGCCAGAGTTCATTGAGCCCTCTCGGCCGGTTCAGTCGTCCAGGACGCTGCCGCCGTAGAGCTTTTTCCAGTCACGGTCCCGGTAGTCCGCCAGGGGGTCGAGCCCGCGCCACCAGGGGTGACCGGCCGACGCTAACGTGTCCTGCGCCCAACCCGTCAGCACCCGGCGGTACATCCTCGCCACGGGGTCCGACGTTGGAGGCAGCAGGCCCATCGCGTCACCCAGCTCCTCGTGCGCTTCCGGCTTTACGGATGCGGGGGACGCACCTGGCCGACCCGACGCCCGAGGCTGCTGGAACGGCTCAACCGCTTTTTTCATATCGACTTACCCTTGAGACGGCCTTGAAAGGCGCAGGACATCCCCTGCCGCCGAACATCGACCCTCGCGGAGGGTGACTTTTGTGGGTTGAGCGCAGAAGCTGAAAAAAAGACCGAGCCCCGGCCATGACGGACAGGGTCCAGATAACCAAGTACTGATTCAGAATGCGCTTATGGCAGTCGTCCGGGACAGGATCGCCTGACGCTGCTTAGCCCCGCGGACGATCCTTCACGTACTTCATCACCTGCTGGAGGTCCGACCAGACCTTGGCGCGGTTGTCCTGCGTGTACTGCCGCAGGAGGAACGCGGGGTGAAACGTGGGCATAACCGCGATCGCCCCCCCGCCGGGCCCGAGCTCGGGCAGCTCGTGCCACTGACCGCGCAGAGCGGTGATGCCGATGGTGGTGTTTAAGAGCAGCTTCGCCGCCGGCCCGCCGAGGCTGACGATCGCGGTCGGGCTGATGGTCTGGATCTGCCGGCGAAGGTAGTCCCCGCAGGTCGCGGCCTCGACCGGCGTGGGCGTGCGGTTCTCCGGGGGCCGGCACTTGACCACGTTGGCGATGTAAACGTCCTGACGCCGCAGGCCCATGGCCTCGATCATCTTGTTGAGCAATTCCCCCGCCCTGCCGACAAAGGGCCGGCCCTGCTCGTCCTCCGTCTGGCCGGGGCCTTCGCCCACGAACATGATCGCCGCGTCGGGATCGCCCTCGCCGAAGACGGTCTGCGTCCGGCTGGCGCACAGGTCGCACTTGATGCAGCCGCGGACTTCCTGCTCGTCGATGGCGGTGAGGACTTCGAGCTTCTGAGCGCGACTGAGGCGGTCGGCTGAGGCGACGGGAGATGACGACGATCCGAACAACGACGTGCTCGTCGACCCTACCGGGAACTGGGGTTGGGACCCCGCCGGCGACTTAACCTGACCGCCCAACGGCACCGAATCGACGCCGAGCAACTGGTCGGTCCTGACGTGCTGTTTAAGGATCCTTTGCTGTCTGGTCCGCTCCATGACAACGCTCCAATGACATGGTGGCTCAAGGCCCCATGTTAGCAGCAAAGCACCTGGGAAGTGGTGTGCCAAGTCAGCACTGCGTTCGAAGTCGTCTGGATCGCGACAAGCTTCAGCAAGACCGGGACCTGACTTGTGCTCACCAGTCAAGGCCCGTGGCGATCTTGACCTGCCCGTCGGTGATGGACTGATGCATGGCGCGAGCGAAGGTGGACAACGGCTCGTCCGGCCTGATGGAGAGGTGGTAGAGATCCGCCATGAGTTCCTTAATTGATTGGATGATTGACCGTGCCTTGGCAACTGCCTGTGTGTGGTCAGTGAGTTCGTGCAGATCCCGTATTCCTTCTCGCACCGCGACTGGACAAATAGGCAGGCGATCGAAGTGGCTGACACGCCACTTGAACTGTGGCACGAATGATTCGTTCCAGCAGAACGCCAGCTCCAGGACCTCGTCGGCGAAACGGCTGAGACAGAGTGCAAAGGCCAGTGAATCCTGGCGGGCAAGGGTGCGCGACAGGTTGTACTCAGGCCCAGCATTCCACACGCGAAAGAGTGATCTGGCGAGAATCGCTCGCTGGATGTCCGGCGGAACGTAACCCGTCCAATGCCGCCACCGCTGGGTGAACCGCTTGGCAGGATCGTGGAACACCTGGCCTTGCCCGGCGTCAAAGAGCTGCTCCGTCCATCGGCGGCCAAGAAAACTCTGTCGCGTGATCAACGGCAACCATTCGCGATCGGTCTCCGGTCGGTTTTCGAGCCCTGTCAGCAGCCGAAGAAAGCCGTCCATTTCATGAACGGCGGTACGGCGGGGCTCCGGGCCTCCGTACCCGATCCAATGCGTCCCGCCGACTTGATCAGGCATCTGCTGAACGGCGTCGGCCAGACGCTGGTGATGCTCCTGCCAGTCCTCCTCCCGGAGAAGAAAAGTGAGATATGGACCCCATATATGGTCATGCGAATGTTGATCGTCGAGGCCGGCATTCTGCGAGGTGCCGCCGAAACAACCCACCGAACAACGATCGAGCAGGCCCAGCTCCGTCAGCAGCGGCTTTCCACGATTCTCGAACAGCCGTCGTGACAGATCTAAGCCTGCTCCCGCCGACGCTTCAAGGGATTTTGGCGGCGAGAGAAGCGGCGCAGCGCCTTCTCCAATTGACCTGACCTTGACGCCACGATCCATGCACCCGCTCCATGATGTATATCGATCCAGAATCGCTTCCCAGCCCTGCCACCATCCCACGGACAGGCGACAGAGGATATTCTTGGTCTGACCAGGTTCGAGCTGCCAGTACATGTCCCAGGCCGGACCACCGAGGGCTGTCCCCACCAGGACATCTGTGAACGCCACGTCATAGGTGTCCACCTCGATGCTGAGATAGAGGTCTTGCCATCGACCCACCTGAATGGGCAGGACGTGACGTTGATCAGACTCGGCGAAGAAATATGTCCGAGGATGACTTGGACTATGTTCCAGCGATTGCATCGATGGTCCGAGCATGGTGTTGGCACGCGGCGCGTTACTGTCGCCACCGGCCTGAAAGTAGAGCCAGCGTAATTCGTCATCGTCGTCGGCAATAAGCGTGTGGAATCCACGCTGCCCACCTGGTGCGACGAGGGTGCCCCAGAACAGGCCCACATAGCCGAACGGATAGGCGGATGCGTGAGAGGTCGTGACGAAACGTGCCTCGATTGTCCCCGCTCCCGTAATCTTGTATTCAACCCTGACTTCGACGTGCGAATACGGCGTCTGTGGCTGATGCCATACTGCGCTCTGGTCTGATAGACGGGTAAGCGAGCCGGGGCTGACATGCGGTTCGTACTCGATGGCATCGGCCGGCGGTGGCCAGATGCCCGTGAAGTAGTGGTGGCCACAGAGCGCGGGCAGTAGAAAAGAGATCTCCCTGCCTTCCATCACGATCCTTTGAAGCCCCCGGTTCCATGGCTCACTTGACAGCACGACTTCCGTGTTGTGGCCACTCAACTGGGTCAACATGGCGGTCTCCTTTCCCGATATCGAGGGCGCAGAGCCTCAGATCACGTGTGGCATCAGGGTCAGATAGGCGGTCGCCGCGAGGAACTGCCTCCGGGTCAGTGAGGGCCCGGCCGAGGGTATCGTGGGCGTCGGTTCCCGAATGTGCATGGCGTATTGCGACCGTTGTGAGCCGCCCGCCAGAGACGTTCGTGAGATGAACAATGGCCCCCAACAGGAGCTCACGCTCTCACGACATGTGCCGGATGCGCACGTCACGGAAGGCTGTCTTGCTGTGCCAAACCGCCAGGGCGATGCCGCCGGTCGACAGAGAAGTGTCCGTGAGCTGATTCACCAGCCTGCCGTCGATGTAGGTTGTCAGGGAAGCGCCGCGGGCGGCGACCATCACGTCGTACTCACGGCCGTGCTCCAGCGGGTAATTGACCACACTAAGCTTCTGGGCACGGCCATCGCCGTTAATCCGTCCTCGGCTGATCGCCGCGGCCTGCCAGCCGAACATCATGTCAAAGAAATAGAATGCCTGGTCGTCATCGCACAGGCGCAGGACAATCTGCCCATTAGCCCCTTCAATGACGGTCATCAAGACTGAGACCTCATAGTCTCGCCAGGACGCGTCGCCGATGGCCAAAACGCCGCCGGTATTGTCCGTGCTCTGGCCCATGACGACGTCACCACTTCGTTCCCACGTGCCGTGGCCGAGGCGACGCCAACCCTCGATGTCGTCGTCGGGCAGCAGCTTCTGCCAGTGGATCACACCCCGCATTCCTTCGATGACCGCCCTGCCGTAATCCTCGCCCGACACACCTGTTTCCTGCCGCTTGGACCGCATGGATAGCCTCCTTCTAAGTTGCCTCCTCGCCCGCTCAAGACGGCTCTTGACCGTGCCCACGGGGATGTTCAACGACTTGGCAATGGCCGCCTGCGGCATGCCCAGCAGATAGAACAAGGTGGTCACGGCCCGATCTGGCGGCGACAGCAGATTCATCGCCGCACGCAACGCCATGGCGCTGATCGTTTCATTTTCGTCCTGAAGGTGTTGCGCCGTCTGCACCTCAGCCATCGTTGCTGGATGCGTGTAATAGCGGCGATGCAGATACCGTTTACTCAGCCACTGTCGGGCCTTGTTGGCGGCAATCGCGTTCAGCCAGGCGCCGAACCTGTTCGGCTCCGTCAAGTCCGCCAGATGCCGATAGGCGGCGATGAACGTTTCCTGTACGGCGTCATGGGCGTCTTCGTCCTCACCGAGGTACCTCTTGACCGTCGCACAGACCATGGCTCTATGACGATCGATGAGCTGGACGAAGGCCTGGTCCTGGCCTGCGCACGCGAGTTGAATTAGCTCCGCCTCCGGCCGATCGGTGAGATCGCGACTTAGATCTTGAGCATCCAGGGGCATGTCCGGATCGAGCATGTGCCGCAACACCTCCCTTCCTCAGGATAGATCATCCAGAAGCCCGCAGGTTCACGCCATCAGCCGTCAATGACGAAAAAAACGTCATTCAGTCGGTAAAGCCGAAGGTCCGAGAACCACTTGCGGGGGGTTCTTCGCTGGCCGAAAGGTCCGAGATTGGACGAAAACAGCCCAGGCGTCCGATCGTAACTGACGCTGAGGCCTATCCGGGCTTCTTTTTCCACCGACACCCACGTCAAGGAGTTGGGGGTCATCATGAGCGACCAAACTCACCACAAAACCGTCCTAGGCGCCGACTGCCGAATCACCGGCGAGCTCTCGCTGGACAACGACGCCGTGATCATGGGCCAGTTCAAGGGCACACTCCGCGTCCGCGGGCTGCTGGAGCTGACCGAGTCCAGCCACATCGCCGGCACCGTCGTCGCCGGGGCCGTCCGCCTGGCGGGCAACGCCGAGGCCGACGTGGTGGCTGAGCACGGCGTCGAGATGTTGGCCACCGCCAGCCTGTCGGGCCAGCTCTTCACCAGCCACCTGAGCGTCGCCGAGGGCGCCGTGTTCCAGGGCCAGGTCTTCGTCGGCCCCAACGCCCTGGCCGCGGCCGAGCGCGTGCTGACGGACATCAACCTGCCCGCCTCGGACGACGAGGCTGCTGATCAGGACGAGCAGGAGGCCCCCGCCCAGCGGGCCGCGGCGCTCAACCTCGCCGACGACGAGGCCGCCGAGGAAGCCGAGGAGGCCGCCACGCCCGTCAACACCATGCCCACCTCCCTGGACACCATCCTCCGCCGGCGTCGGCCCAAGACGCTCAGCGCGTCCCAGCCGCATCGCGTGGCGGTCGGTCCCAAGAGCACGCCCCAAGCCCGAGCCTCTTGAGCCCACTACGACCTGCCCTCGACGCCTTCTTCCTGCGCTTACCTAAACCCAAGGCCACGCGCACGGTGCGGTGTCCGAGTTGCGGCCATCGATTCTCCGTCAGTCAGAAGGCCATGAGCCTGCGCTGTCCTGCGTGCACCGAGCCGGTCGCGCTGCAGGACTTCGTGCTTCAGGAGCCGATCGACGGGCAGCTGAGCACCATGGGCCAGGTGACCATCGCCGCCGCCTGCTCGATGGGCGGCAAGGTCGTCTGCGGCCACCTGGTCAACCAGGGCCGATTCAGGGGCGAGGCCCTGGTCTACGGGCCGGTCGAGCTCGACCCTCAGAGCGTGACTCAGGGCAAGATCACCGCCCAGAGCCTCAAGATCCTCCTGGGCGCCCGCATCGTCGCCCGCGTGACCATCGGCCCGAACCTGGCCAAACGCTTCGCCAAGCCGCCGCTCAGGGCCCGCTTCCAGCAGGACCCGACGGACCCGCAGATCCCCCCTGCCCCTCGCCCGGTGGGTGAGCCCCTGCGGGCGGATTGAGCGTCACCCGCGCGACGATCGCCGACAGTCGCGCCGGCCCGATCCCGGGGACCGACTCAAGGTCCTGCACCGACTCGAACCCGCCCCGCCGCTCTCGCTCGTCAATAATCTGCTGCGCCAACGCCGGCCCGATCCCCGGCAGCCACGCCAATTCGGTCGCCGTTGCGGTGTTGAGGTCGATCGTCAGCTCGTAACCCGTTGGCGCCGGTGATCCGGCCGAGGCGTTCGCCCACCAATACCTCACCGCCGACGCCACCGTCAGCGTCACCGCCAGCAGCGCGACCATCCTCGTTCGATCGTTCACGCCTACTCAACCCCCGCGTCGGGATCGGAGCTCTTGAGAAATTCCGGGAGCGTCCAGGGCGCCGTCTCGTCGTTCGCGGCCATCTGAGCCGCGGCCTGGCTCGCCGGCGTTCCCACGATCGATCGCCGCAGGCTCACCAGCCGGCCGAATGCCAGCTTCGGCTGCAGGTCCTCCGTCACCAGCCCCGACATCGGCAGCTCGATGTTCGGGTGGTCGATCACGTCGTGCCACGCCACCGACTCGACGAAGGGCTTGCTCAGGGTGATCTGCATCACCGCCTCGAGCCAGTGCGCCTGGACCAGCGGCGACCACGGCCGACGCCAGAACCCGCAGTCCGGGTCGACCGGTTTCTCCGGATCGACGGCCACGATCATCGTCTCGTCCACCGGCTGGCTCGGCGCCGAGAGCACCACGTGCAGCGGCACGCCCAAAGCCGAGAAGTAATCGAGCAGGTGGCTGATCTGCATCAGGTCCCGCGTGTACTGGCCCTCGACGGCCTGGCCCATCTGGATCTTGAGCACGAACCCGTCAATCTGCACCGCGCTCTGCACCAACAGGTCGGCGTACATCATCGGCGGGATCGACCGCGGGTTGCGGCTGAAGTATTCCCCGAAGGGCTGACGGATCTCGACGAGCACCTGCGCCGCCGGCGCCGTCTTGCGCAGCAGCAGCACCGCCATCCGCGTCAGGTCCAGGATCTGATCGAAGGTAAAGGGCAGGTGCGCGTTGAGGTGCAGCCCCGACACCACGTTCCACGCCGCCACCGCGTGCTTGTAGCGGTTGACCAGCCGCTCGGTGTGCTCGTAGAGCACGTCGCGGATCTGCGCGTACTGGTCCTCCCAGATGTAGATCCAGTCCGGCATGACACCGGGCATGAAGCTGATGATCGGCCCGGCCATGATCGGCAACCGGTTGAGCGTGGCCCACTCGACCCACTGGTCCAGCGGGCCCCAGCGGTACTCGTCCTCGGCCGGCGCCAGCTCGCCCCAGGGCGTGGGCAGACGCACGTAGTCGAAGTTCACCGCCAGGCCGTTGCGCACCCGCTCGTGGACGGGCTCGATCCCCACCCCGCAGCCGATCGGCAGCAGCGGCATGCCGCCGGACGACTTGCGCCGGTTGAGCAGGACCTCCGCGTGGGCCAGCGCCAGTTCCTCGCTGCCGTCGACCGCCGCGATCAGGCAGTCCCCCGCCAGCCGGTCGGCCTCGGCCGGGTTGACCGGGGCGGCGCACAGGGCGGCGATCATGAGCCTGCGTGCGAGCTCGAGGCGGAGCATGGCCGCGTGCTCGTCGGGCAGGTCGAACATGCCCCAGTCCTCGAGCTTGTTGTACAGCAGCATCAGCCGATGCCGGGCCAACTCGAGGTTGAGGATGTAGGGCTCGTCTCGCTCGGGCAACAGCGTCGTCTGGAGCGTCAGCGTGCCGCAGTCACCGACCGACCGCTGCAGGGACAGCGCCGCCACGCCCGCCTCGCGTTTGCGGCAGGTGATCATCCCCCCGCCGGACTCGATCTCCGCCCAGAGGCAGTTGCCGTCCGGCCCGATCATGCAGGCGTTGCGCAGCGGCACCTTCTTGACCGGCTTGCCGCCCTCGAATGTGAGAAATTTGAGCATGGTTGACGCACACAACACCGAAGCGGCCGGCCGGCGATGCCGGGCCCGCGTTCGGCCTGGGCTGGTGATTATGCCCGTCACGCTCGGGCAAGGCAATCGCCGCACCGCCTCACCCCCGGGGCACGTTCTGAATACACTCTCTTGTGCCTCGGCTATCATGACGCCTCATGATGCTTGGCCATGAAACTTCTATCAGCCTCCGGCCCGCGACCGCCGTTGATCTGCCCGTGGTCAACGACATCTACAACCATTACGTCGGCCGCTCGACCTGCACCTACCAGACCGAGCCCGAGGCGATGGCGGACCGGGCGGCCTGGTTCACCGCACACGGCCCGGCCCACCCGATCATCGTCGCCGAGGCGTGCGGCCAGGTGGTCGGCTGGGGATCGCTCTCGCCTTACAAGCAGCGCCACGCCTACCGCTTCACCGTCGAGGACTCGATCTACGTCCGCCACGACATGCATCGACACGGCATCGGCTCAATCCTGCTGGCCAGGCTCATCGAACTGGCCCGGCAGCACGGGCATCACAGCATCATCGCCGTCATCGACGGCGAGCAGGCCGCCAGCATCGCCCTGCACGAGCGGTTCGGGTTCACGCGCGTCTCGCACATGGTCGAGGTCGGCTACAAGTTCGACCGCTGGCTCGACGTCGTCGACCTTCAGCTCATGCTCTAGCCACTTGAACCAACACACGCCATGGACGCACAACCCCGCAACATCCTCTTCGTCATCTGCCACGACCTCGGCCGCGAGCTCGGGTGCTACGGCGCGGGGGTGGACACACCGAACCTCGACCGATTCGCCGGCCGGGGCGTCCGCTGCAACGCCGCTTTCACGAACTCGCCCTGCTGCAGCCCCTCGCGCGGCACGATCCAGACCGGCCGGTACGCCCACCACAACGGGTTGATGGGGCTGGTCAACCAGGGCTGGTCCATGCCGCTGGCCGAACGCACCCTCGTGGACCATTTCAACGATGCGGGATTCGAGACCATCCACACGGGCTTCCAGCACGAGCGGGCTAAGCACGCGCTCAATCGCTACTCGACGCAGCTCGCGCCCGACCACCGCAGCGAGGACGTCTTCGCCCGTGCCATCACCCACCTCGCCCAGCGCAAGGACCCTCGGCCGTTCTACATGAACCTCGGACTGCTCGAGGTGCACGAGTCGGGGTGGAGCAGCAAGGACCGTTTCGACCACGGCTCACGCTACGAAGCCTTTATGCCCGCGCTCGACGAGGTCCGCGTGCCGCCGTGGCTGCCGGATGTTGATCCGATCCGCCGCGAGATGCGCCGCTTCCGGGGGTGCATCCGGTTCATGGACCACCACTTCGCCACGCTGGTCGAAGGCCTGGACCGTCTGGGCCTGGCCGAGAACACGCTGGTGGTCTTCGCCACCGACCACGGCATCAGCGGCATCCGCAGCAAGAGCACGCTCTATGACCACGGCGTCGAGGTCGCTTTGATGCTGCGCGGCCCGGGCGTGCGACCCGGCACGGTGGTGAACGACCTGCTCCAGACGGTCGACATCGCCCCGACGCTCCTCGAGGCCGTGGGCGTGGACATCCCGGCGGGGATCGACGGACGATCCTTCTGGCCGCGCCTGACCGGTGGGGAGTATCGTCCGCACGAGATGATCTTCACGGAGCGAAATTATCACGGCGGGTTCGATCCCATGCGGGCGGTGCGTACACGACGCTACCACTACATCCGCAACTTCGCCGACGCGCCCAAGTGGCAGTGGCTCCCGGGGGAGGTCGAGCGATTTAACGAGCGGTATGAGGCTTGGTACAACGACCTGTGGCCGCCGCTGTCCAAGCCCCGGCCGGCGGAGGAACTCTACGACGTCACGGCCGACCCCCACGAGACGAGGAACCTGGCTGACGACCCAGCCCTAGCCGTCATCCGCCGCGACCTGGCCGCCGCCGTCGATCGCTGGATGGTCGAGACCGACGACCCGCTGCTGCAAGGCCCCATCCCCGACCGCCTGCATCCGCACCCGGCGATCACCTGATCATTCAAGAAAAGCCGCCGATATTCTAAAAAACTCCGTGGTAGGTCTGCGCCCCAGGCGATCATGAGATATACTGGTTTTGTGATTTTGCATCGGGTCGTGCCGTCGAGGGTGCGGCCACTGCCCCCTCTCGGGCCGCGTTGTTAAGACTCGTCATCTTCAGAAGGAGGAGAAAGCCATGTCGATCCGTGTCCCCGTCCCGCGTCTGACCGTCCTGCTCGCGGCCGTCTGTCTGTGGGCTGGGCCCGTCGCCGCCCAGTACATCGTCACAAAATCGGTCGAGTTCGACGCCAACACCACGGACCTGCACATCTCAGCCGGAGGGGTGATCACCAGCGTCACCACCGACCCGCCGACCGACAGCCAGACGCTGCACCAGGACCTGATCGGCAACGCCAACAGTTGGTCCGGCGCCTGGAACAGTCCGCCGAAGCCTCAGGGCGGCAAGGTCAAGCTGACCATCAAGGCGGCCGACAGCATCAAGGGCACGATCCTTGTGCAGAAAACGACCACGGGCGCATTGACCGAGCCGACCAGCTATGACGATGATATCCCCGTGGGGTACACGCAGACCCACGGCGACCCCATGATCGAGCTGTTCTTCGCGAATCATGGCGACCAGCCGGTGAGCGTCACAAACATCACGCTGACGGTGCTGACCGATCTGTCCCTGCTCGAGTCCGATGCGTGGGAGACGGCCGTGGGCACGGACTACAGCTTCCCGGACGGCATGGTGGCGGCCGATTCGGTCGTCTCCTGGAACGCCGATCCGATCTCGTGGATCAGCGCAGACGCCACCGACTGGATCCGCGTCAGCGCGGACATCGACGGCGAAACGACGCTCTCGGCCACGCTGGTCAAAGTCCCCGAGCCTACCGCGCTGACGCTGCTGGCCATTGGCGGACTGGCGCTGCCCGGGCGGGCGCGCCGCCGGCAGCTCGGATGCGGGCGGGTGGAGTGAGCGTGATCGTCTCTTGACGGCGGCGGACCACTTGTTCAGCGAATCTTCCGGGGGTGGATGTTGGCCAGGCAGACGCTGAACCCCTCCTCGGGCCCCTCGATCATGGCGCAGTCTTCCGGGCCGACGAGGTGGATGGTGTGGGTCTCGCCGGGGTGGATGAATTTCTCGCGCCAGATGTTCGTGCCGCGCTTCCACTCGATGATCAGGGCCAGACCGCTGACGCCGGTGACCTGCATCTGGTCAGCCCAGGGACCCATGTAGGGGTAGAGGATCTGGCCGTCGAGGGAGTAGACGGTCCTTGAATGCTCCTTCTGACGCGCGTTGGATTCGTAGGCGACCCAGGCGGGCCAGACGATCGCCGAGCCGAGCCAGTCCCCGGCCTTGAGGCCGGGCACGTTGCAGACCCAGCGGGCCTGGACGGCCGCAACGGGGTTACAGGTCAGGGGGTCTGTGCCCTGGGGCGTGATGGAACCGACCGATGCGGCGGCGGGATTTGACATGGACAAATAGCTCCGTGGTCCTGAACATCTGCGACCGCAGGATGCCGACAAGCTACCCGGCCCCACGCCAACGGACAAAATCGGCCGCTTGACGACAATCCAACCCGTCGTCATGGCAAGATTTGTCGGGTTTGGCCGCAGTAGCCCCGGGCTCTAAACACTGTTGAGGGCAGAAGAACGCCTGCTCTTTACGCTTGACGCTTGATTTAACTGCCGATAGATTGCCCGTTAACGATCGGCTTCCCCCCACCGAACGCCCGAGCTTCCCACAAGTCCCGGAATCTTCTGGAGTTTCCAGGGTTTTTCGGAACCGTCCCTGAAGCCCTCGGGCCCGGCTACCCCCGGCCCCCCGGATCCCCGGACCCCCGGACCCCGGATGCCCCGGCCTTCTTCGGAGTGGACCTCATGCTCAATCGCACGCGATCACGCTGGATCGTCGGCGCCGTTGCCCTGATGTCGGTCCTGCTGTGCACCTCCGGCCGCGCCCAGACCGACGCCGTCATGAGCGCCTCGGCCGGCGAGGCTCAGACCCACGACGTCGCCCAGCTCTGGGACGACTTCAACCACTACGTCCTGGTCGCCCGCCCCGAGCTCGCCGCCGCCGCGGCCGAGGCCCTGGTCAACCTCGGCCAGCCCGACGCCCTGCTCGACGCCGTCGAGGCCAGCCGTTTCACCGACTACCAGGGCGTCCTGGCCCGGGCCGTCAAGGTCGACTCGCTCCGGCAGGCCGCCCTCGACCTCGACGCATACCTCAACAAGGCCATCCTCGCCCGCGCCCGCGACCCGCAGCGCCTCCGCGACGCCGTGATGCGTCTGGCCCAGGGCAGCCGGGCCCGCTCGCGCGCCATCGAGGTGCTGCGCGAAGCCGCCCAGTTCGCCGCCCCGATCCTCCTCGAGTCCCTCCGCCAGCAGGAGCACCCCGAGCTGCGCCCCTACGTCACCGGCGCCATCGTCGAGGTAGGCGTCCCGCTGGTCTACCCCCTCGGTGAATCGCTGGCCGGCCTCGACGCGGCCAATCTCTCACTGGTCGCCCAGGCCCTGGCCGAGATCGGCCACCCCCGCGCCCTGCCCTATCTCAAGGCCCTGCTCGAGGACCCTAAGACCGACGCCGGGGCCCGCCAGATTGTCGACGTGGCCTACCGCCGCATCCTCGCCCGCACCTCCGCCCCCGACCAGCCGGCCGCCCGCCTGTTCCTGGAGCTGGCCTCCAACTACGGCGCTCTCGTCGAAAGCCATCAGGCCCAGCCCGGCTTCGACCCCAAGACCAACGCCGGCATCGTCTGGGAGTTCACTCCCGCCACCGGACTGGTCGAGGTCCGCGTGCCCGGCTCAATCTTTGGCGACGTCCTGGCCATGCGGGCCGCGCGTAAGGCCCTGAGCCTCGAGCCCAACCTCGACCCGGCCCTGAGCCTCTGGCTCGCTTCGAACCTCCGCCGAGAGAACTCGCTCGGGGCGGATGAGACCGATCCCACCTACCGCGAGCCCCAACCCCCGAGCTATTACCTGAGCATGGCCGGCCCGCTCCGCCAGGCCGATGTCCTGGCCCGCGCCCTGGCTTCGAAGGATGCCGAACTGGCCCTCGACGCCATCCGCGGCCTCGACGCCACGGCCGGCACAAGCACCCTGGCGACCAACCCCGACGTCCTGCAGCCGCTGCTCGACGCCATGGCCTCCCCCGACCGTCGCGTCCGCTACGAGGCCGCCTTCGCCTTGACCAAGGCCCGACCGGAAGAGCCGTTCAACGGCTCGTTCCGCGTCACTCCCGTCCTGGCCGAGGCTGTCCGCCAGACCAGCCAGCGCCACGCCATGGTCGTCGCACCCGCTGACACGCTCAACACCCTGATCGATCTCGCCCGCGGCCTGGGCTACGACCCGGTGGGCGGCTCGTCCTACCCCGCCATGGCCGACGAGATCACTGCGCTGTCCGGCATCGACCTGATCATCTGCGGCCTGAGCCCCGCCGAGACTGAGGGCCTCTACCAAGTCGTCCGTCAGCACTACAAGCTCAGCAACGCCCCCATGGTCGTCGTCGCCCAGCCGACCGACCTGCCCGAGCTCAACCGCCAGTTCGACCAGGTCAAGGGCGTGATGCTCTCGACCTTCGACACCGACGTGCAGAAGCTCCAGGACGCCATCACCCCGCAGATGGCGGCCTACGCCGGGCCCGCGATGGCCGCGGACGAGGCCCTCAACTACGCCCTGACCGCCCTGGGCCTGCTCCGCGAGGTGGCCCTGACGCGCGGCAACGTCTTTAACGTCTCCGAGGCCGAGTCCTCCCTGCTCCAGTGCCTGACCGACTCGCGGGCCCAGGTCGTTTCTTCCTCGGCGGCCGTCTTGGCCCTGATCAAGGACGCCCAGGCCCAGCGAGCCCTGGCCGACGTGGCCCTGGACAGCCGTCTGCCCGACGACCTGCGCGTGGCCCTGCTCGGCAGCCTGGCCCAGTCGGCGGAGTACTTCGGCAACCAGCTCACCCCCGGCCAGCAGGACCGCGTGCTCGAGCTGGTCCAGACCAGCCAAGGCGACCTGGCCCTCGCCGCCGCCCGCGCCCACGGCGCCCTGACGCTGCCGACGAGCAACCTTGTCAAGATGCTCAACCAATAATCACCCGGCTCCTCGATTGAAACACAAAACGCCCTGTTCCCAGGGCGTTTTTTTCTGCCTCTGATTCCAGTCTTCACCCCGACGCCTGAATCGCCGTCGGACATGGCCTGTCGTGGTGTCGCTGCATCCCGAGGCGCATGAACTCTCGGAACGCTTCGGCCGATGCGATCGCCTGCACATCGCGTTTAAGATTCGGCCAGGGTTGCACGTGTGGCGAGTACCAGCTCATCCGTTGGCGGATGGTGTTCAGTGCGATCCGCTCACCCCGCAAGCGTAAGAGGTTCTCGAAGTGGTCGAGGACCAGCCTGGCCCGCTCGGCGCGCGGCAGCGGCTCGGGCAGGCGCCCGGTGGCCAGGTAGTGGGCGGTGTCGCGGAAGATCCAGGGTTGGCTGAGCGCCCCGCGGCCGATCATCACGCCGTGGCAGCCCGTGGCGTCGATCATCCGTTTGGCGTCCTGCGGGCATCGCACGTCGCCGTTGCCGATGACCTTCACCGCCGGATGGTGCTTCGCCATCACTTCGACCACCTCGGCGATGCCGGCGAGCCGGACGCTGCCCCGGAATTTCTGCTCGGTGGTCCGGCCGTGTACGGTGATGGCCGCGGCGCCGGCGTCGGCCAGGGCGACGGGGAGCGTGCGGGTGATGAACGAGGCGTCGTCCCAGCCCAGACGTATCTTGCACGTCAGCGGCGTGTTCGAAGGCTCGAGCATGCGAACGATCGCCCGGACGATGTCGATGGCCAGACATGGCTCGCAGAGCAGCTTCGACCCGCCATTCTTTTTTGTAACCTTGTCGACGGGGCAGCCCATGTTCACGTCGAGGATCGCCGCGCCGTGCTCGACCGCCCAATTCGCGGCCTCGGCCATGATCCCCGGGTCGCGGCCGTAGAGCTGCATGCACAGCGGTCGATCCTCGGGGCTCGTCGCCGCCAGCCAGAGGGACTTGTGGCTCTGGCTGAGGATCGCCTGCGGGCACAAGAGGTCCGTGCACGCCAGGCCGACGCCGCCGTGCTGGCCGCGCACCGAGCGCACCACAAGACGGAACGCCAGGTCGCAGTAACCCGCGATCGGCGCCAGCAGGAGCGGTGTCTCGAGATCGACGTTGCCGATCCGTAGCGGCTGCATGCCTCTATCTTACCGCCGAGCCTCACCGACCCGCCGCGTGCAGGAGCTCCTCGGCCTGCAGGCGAGTCGTCTTGGTGACGTTCTTGCCCGCGAGCATCTCGGCCAGTTCATCCACGCGCGGGTCACCCGTCAGGACCTCCACGCTCGTCCTGGTCTGCTTCCGGGGGCCGTCGACGTCCTTGCGGATGCGGAAGTGCCTGTCGGCGAAGGCGGCGATCTGAGGCAGGTGGGTGATGCACAGGACCTGGTGCCGTTGGCTGCTCTTCTGGGCCGGCTTGCCACGCTTGGGCTTGGGCGCGGCCCCGTCGCCGGTCAGGGCGTGGAGCTTGCGGCCGATGACGGTGCCCATGCGCCCGCCGATGTTGGCGTCGATTTCGTCGAAGACCAGCACGCTCACGCGATCGTTGCCGGCGAGGATGGACTTGATCGCCAGCATGACGCGCGACAGCTCACCCCCGGAGGCGATCTTGCGAAGTGGGCGGGCCGGCTGGCCGGGGTTCGGGCGGACCATCATCTCCACGGCTTCGAGACCGCTGGCGGCGTCCTCCTGCGGCAGGAGGTCAACCATGAACTGCGACTCGGCCATGCCCAGCTCGGCCAGCTCCTTCTCGACCAGGGGACGTAGCTTCGTCGCGGCGGCCTGGCGCGCCTTGGTGAGCTTCCCGCCTACGTCCGCCAATTCCGCCCGCCACCCGGCGATCTGCTGATCGATCTGGCTGACGTCGGCGTCCTGGGCGCGCAGGTCCTTGAGCTGGGCCTCAATCTCGTCGCGCAGGACGAGCACGGCGGCCAGCGGGTCCTGGCCCGGGCCGGCGGCGGTGGCATACTTGGCGATCAGCCGGTTGAGCGTGTTCAGGCGTGCCTCGACCTCGCCGAGCTCCTCGGGTTCGAGGTCCAGACGGTCAACGTATCGCGCGAGGTCCATCGCGGCGTCCTGGAGCGTATGCACGCTGGACGTGACCTGCTGGGACGGATCATTGAGCCGGTCGTCGATCTCAGCCAACTGTTCGAGGACGTGCCCCATGGCTCGCAGGCGTTCGAGGATCGCCCCCTGGGCCTCGTAGAGGGCCGCGTAGACCTGCCCGGCCTCGCGCTTGAGCTTCTGGACGTTCGAGAGCCGACGGTGGCGGTCCTTGAGCTCGTCGAACTCGCCGGCCACTGGGGCGGCGGTGTCGATCTCCTGGGCCTGGAATTCAAGCAGTTCGATCTGCTGCCGGCGCAGGCTCGCGCCCTGGCGCAGCTCCGCCGCCCGGCGCGTGGCCTCGCCAACCTGCCGGTGCAGGAGTGAATACTTATCGCAGAGCTCCTCACAGCCGGCGAAGGCGTCGAGGATGAGCAATTGGTTCGAGGGCTTGAGCAAGAACTGGTGGTCGTGCTGCCCGTGCACGTCCACGAGCAGTTCACCGACCGCTTTGACCATCGCGGCCGTCGCCGGCATGCCGTTGGCCGAGAAGCTCGACCGGCCCGAGGCGTGCAGCTTGCGCGTCAGCAGCAACTGTTCACCGGCCGCGAGCGTCTGGTCCAGAAGCTCGCTCACCGCCGAGGCCGTCATCTCGTCGCGCAATTCGAAGACGCCCGACACCCGCGACTCTTCGGCCCCGGGACGCAGGTAGTCCGTCCCGCTGCGCAGCCCCAGCAGGATCTCGAACGCTCCGAGCACCAGGCTCTTGCCCGCGCCGGTCTGGCCGGTGAAGCAGTTGAGACCATCGTGGAACTCCAGATGGGCCTCTTCGATCACCGCCAGGTTCGAGATGTGCAGTTCACGGAGCATGGCTGATCGTGGGGTGCGGGGCGGGCGTCAGGTCCGCCTATTTTAAAACCCAGGCATGAACATGCCTGGGCTTGATGAATCCCCTTGCAGGGGGTCTTAATGCGGCCGAGAGGACTCGAACCTCCAAGGGATTTGACTCCCACCAGCACCTCAAGCTGGCGCGTCTGCCAATTTCGCCACGGCCGCGGCTTGCTCGGGGAAACCAGGCCGGCTCGTC
>JADZET010000350.1 GCA_020850375.1 Phycisphaeraceae bacterium
AGAACTCGGTCAGGGCGTGCTCGTAGAAGGCGGTCCTGTAGCCACGCTCCACGTAGTTGATGCGCCCTTAAGTGGTGAACATGCCCCGCTCCTTGAGCAGTTCCAGGGCCACGTTGACCTGCGTGTACGGCGCATCGATGGCGTCGGCAAGCGCCGTCATCGTCACGCCCTGGTCCAGGTGCTCGTCGATGTGGGCGGCAACCGCCTTGAAGACCTCCTCCGTGCAGCGATGGGCGTATTCACGGCCGTCGGGGAGCTTGATGTAGCGCTCGAGGGCGCCACCGGGCGTCGCCCGGAACTCGATGTCTCGGTTCTCAAGACTGCGTCGCATGGCTCACGCTCCCTGGGCCAGGGTGAATCGGCCGCGATCGGCCTTGCGGAACCGGGCGTCGGCGCCCTTGGTGGCAATCTCGCGGTGCATTGCGGCGTAGATCGTGGCCTGGGGCGTGGCGCCACCGGTCTTCCAGAGCCCCTGGTCGAGCATGGCCTGGACGATGTCCTTGCACCGCATGGGGCCCCCGGAAGCCTTGAGAACCTCGACGGCGGCGTCCAGGCCGCTGACCTTCTTGGGCTTGGGATCGCTGGCGCTATTCTTGGTCTTGGCCGCCTTCGCCGGCGTCGCGGCTGCGGCGGGGATCGCGTGAGCGTTGGCCGTCGCGTCGGCGGCCCGGGCTTCGGCCACGGCCCGGTTGCGCTGCGGGGCCTGGCGATCCGGGGCCAAGCCGCGCAGGCGCTGCGGGCTCTTGATGCGGACCTTCTTGTTGGTCGACATGTTCGTGCCGTCCCAGCCGCCGTGAGGGCTCTCGGCATCGATGCGGACGGGCACGACCTTGTCGCTGACCATGGCGAGGTAGACCTTGCCGATCTGGACTTCGTTCTTCTTCACGTTCGGGCTCCTGCAAAAGGGGTTAAGCGTGGCGGCCATGGGTTAGTCCATGAACCGCTCGAGTTCGCGGTAGTAGCCACTGATGTCGCCGCCGGTGCCGCGCACGCCGTCGCAGCGTTGCTGGACCTGGCAGGCGACGCGGTAGAGGTCGTCGGGCTCGGTGTTCGTCGGCAGGCACCAGGCCAGGCGGGCCTGTTCGTCCGGCCGGGGGCTTCGGACGGTGCTGACGATCTCGACGGTCTTGCCGCCGCGTGGGCGTTCGATGGTGACCTTGCCAAACCGGCCTTCGGCTTCGATGCGGGTGATGAGCATGTTGCTGGCTCCTGGGTGGGTGGTGGTGCGTGTGCCCGCGACGGCGCGGGGGGCGGATTACTTGGAGATCTGTTCGATGCGGACGTCGATGTCGCTACCGAACCGGCTGCCGGCGATCCGCCAGCCGCGCTCGAGGGCGTGCTCGAGGCTCTTGGCGCTGTAGGTGAACCGGCCGACCTGCTCGTGGCTGACCAGGTCGATCACGGTCGCCCGGTAGATCGTGCGGTCTTCACGGTGGTCTTCGTGGGGGCGCTGCATCGTGCGTTCCTTTCGTGGTTCGTCGCTGTTGACGAGCACATCAGGGCGTCAGCCGCCAAAGACATCAAGGCCGAAATGGCCCGATTCCCTGGATTCCGGGGGGTGAGTCGCAGATCGCTATGAACAGGCAAGAGCCAACCAGAATCACAGCGGCGAACGGGCCGACTGTCCGGGGCATGGACCCCGCGGGCGTGCCCGTGGCGGACCTGGCACGGCTGCTGCGGTTGTCCGAGGAGGCGATTCGCCGGCACATCGACCAGGGAGCGCCGACCAACGCCGACGGAACGGTCAACTTCATCCACTATGCGGCGTGGCTCAACCAGCGCCTGGCAGGACGGACCCATGGCGATTGACCCGCTGAACCTCTCGCCGACACAGCTGGTACGGATGCTCAACTCGACGCCGCTGGGCACGGTGGTCACCGGGCCGCGCCTGCACCGCCAGCGCGACGAGGCCGGCCAGCGCATCGCCAGTCCCGATGGCAGGCACATTCATCTGGTCCGCTACACCGCCTGGCTCGCCCGCAAGGTCGACTCGCCCGAGCCGTCCCGCCTCACCGAGGCCCAGCGCCGCCAGCGCGACCTGGCGCGTAAGCTGGCGGACTCACGCGACGCACGCGACATCGGCCCGATCCCCGAGCCCCATGACCTGGCCCGCCGGGATCGCTGTGGCCGGTCCTTTCGGGGCTTCTGCGACACCTACTTCGCCGCGGCCTTTAGCCTGCCCTGGAGCGACGATCACCTGCGCGTGATCGCCAAGATCGAGCAGTCCGTCCTCGAGGGCGGCCTGTTCGCCTTCGCCATGCCGCGCGGCTCGGGCAAGACGACGCTCGCCCGCGTGGCGGGTCTGTGGGCGATCCTCTACGGCTACCGCAGCTACATCTGCCTGATTGGCTCGGCTGAGGAACAGGCGAAGATGATGCTCGAGGCGATCAAACGCGAGCTGCTGGCCAACGACGTGCTCGCGGCTGACTTCCCCGAGGCCGTCTTCCCCATCCGCAGGCTCGAGAACAACGCCCGCCGGCAGATCGGCCAGCTCTGCCAGGGCGAGCCGACCTACATCATCTGGTCGGCTGACAAGCTGGTCATGCCCACCCTCGCCAGCAGCGCTTGCTCGGGCTCGATCATCACCGTGGCGGGCCTGGATTCGAACATCCGCGGCCAGCACCACGCCCGGATGGATGGCAGCGTCGTCCGTCCCTCTCTGGTGATCCTCGACGATCCGCAGACCCGCCAGTCCGCCGCCTCGCCCGCGCAGACGAAGCATCGCCTGTCGATTCTCAACGGGGACGTGCTGGGCATGGCCGGCCCGGGCGTGAAGATCGCAGGCTTCATGACCTGCACGAAGATTTACCACGACGACCTAGCGGACCAGATCCTCGACCGCCAGCGTAACCCCGAGTGGCAGGGCCAATGCACGCGCATGGTCCAGGCCTTCCCCTGCGCAGCGGCTGAGAAACTCTGGGACCAGTACGCCCAGCTCCGGGCCGAAGGCCTGCGCGAGGGCGATGCCGGCAAACGGGCTACAGCCTTCTACGCCAGACACCGGGCAGAGATGGACGCCGGCGCCATCGTCGCCTGGCCCGCCAGACACAACGCCGATGAACTAAGCGCCCTGCAACATGCGATGAACCTCAAGCTCCGCAATGAGGAGGCGTTCTTCGCGGAGTATCAGAACGAGCCGGTCACCGCTCAACTCGACGAGGACGTTCTTACACCTGACCAGGTGGCCCAGCGGTTCAATGGCCGGGTGCGGCGGCATGTGCCGCAGGCGGCGACGTGCCTGACGGCGTTCATCGACGTGCAGGAGAAGATGCTCTTCTACGCTGTGTGCGCCTGGCAGCCGGACTTTACGGGGTACGTCATTGACTATGGCACGCTGCCGGACCAGAAGCGACGTTATTTCACACTCCGCGACGCCACTCGGACACTGGCCGCGTCGCACCCCGGGGCCGGCGTCGAGGGCGCGGTACAGGCAGGGATCGAGCAACTGGCCAGTGAACTGATCAGCCGGCAGTGGCCGTTGGCGGTCGAGCCCGGCACGGGTGGCGGGTCCGTCATGCGGATCGAACGACTGCTGATCGACGCCGGCTACCTTCCCGGCGTGATCTCGAACGTCTGCCATCGGCTCCCCGGGGCGGGCGGCGTGGTCATGCCCAGCAAGGGCATCGGCATCCGGGCGGGCAGCAAACCCATGAGCACCTACAAGCGCCGGCCCGGCGAACGCCACGGCCACCACTGGTACGTCCCCAACGTCGCGCGGACCGGCGACTTCCGGCACGTCCTGATCGACGTCAACCACTGGAAATCGTTCATCCACGCACGCCTCGCCACCGCGCCCGGCGACCAGGGTGCCCTGACGCTCTTCGGCCGATCCGCCGGCGAACATCGCATGTTGGCGGACCACGTCGCGGCGTCTGAGACGTTTGTCCGCACCGAGGGACACGGCCGCATGGTCACAGAATGGTCGAGCAAGCCCAGCAAGCCCGACAACCACTGGTTCGACTGCCTCGTCGGCTGTGCCGTGGCCGCGAGCATGTGTGGCGTGCGCTTCGGCGTCGAACGCATCGAGCGGCAGTCCTCAGCACGAATCAAGCTCTCGGACCGGCAGCTTCGAAGGAGCAGCGTCCATGACTAAACCACTCGATATCTCTCAAGCCACCCCCCCGCTCTCGCCAAGCCCGCTGCGGGCGGAGGTCAAGGGAATCGTCTGCCCCCGGTGCGGCTGCGGACACTTCCGCGTGGTCTACACTCGGGCCAAGCTCGGAGGGCGGATCATGCGCCGCCGCGAATGCAGGCACTGCGGCCGGCGGATCACCACCTGGGAGAAGTGACGCAGTTATCCACCGCAATTACTGCAATCCTTGCCTGATGTTCCACCGCTGGAACGATCATCGCTCGAACACGCCAAAGCCCTTGCGTCGCCACGAGCCGGCCGTATAACTGCACATGACAACTCCAACGACAGCTCGCGCGTAGCGCCGCGAGCTGACCGGCCCCGCCCCCCCCGGAAGATATCCCGGTGATGCAGGCCGTGCGAGCCCTCACTCGCGCGGCCTATTTGCTTTCAGGCACACCGGTATGGCGGAAGACACCAACGACACCCTGCGTGAGAACGCGTCCAAGCCGGCTGAGGCATCCGTCGACGGCCAGACGGTCAAGCAGCACCCGCTGCCCGACCAGATTGCGGCGGACCGGTACATCGAAAGCAAGAAGGCGGCCCGGACGAAGGGCTTAGGTGTGCCACTCAAGAGGCTGTCGCCACCTGGCGCGGTCTGACGTCACCACCCCCCTACCGCACCCCTTGTGGACGCTCCATGCTCGGTTGGCTTAAACATCTCGCCGCTTCTCCTCAGCCGCAGCGATCAGATCGCTGCCGGCCGGTGGTGCGGATCGTCAAGGCGCGTTTCGACGCGGCGGTGACGAATGAGGAAAACCGGCGGCATTGGGCCAATGCTGATGGCCTCTCGGCCAATGCGGCACTGAGCCCCCAGGTCCGGCGGATCCTGCGCAATCGGGCGCGGTATGAGGTGGCCAACAACAGCTACGCACGGGGGATCGTGCTGACGCTGGCCAACGACACGGTGGGCACGGGGCCGAGCTTGCAGATGCTCACGGATACGCCGGCGACGAACCGGCGGGTGGAGGAGGCCTTTGGCGCGTGGGCGGAGGCGGTGAACCTGGCTGAGAAGCTCCGCACGATGCGCATGGCCCGGGCGGATAGTGGTGAGGCGTTTGCACTGCTTACCAGCAATCCCGCGATCGACCATCCGGTGCAACTCGATCTGCGTCTTGTCGAGGCGGATCAGATCGCTACGCCGGCCTGGGGATTGGGGCGGGGATCGGACGGCACGACCGACGGGATTGCCTTTGACCGCTTCGGCAATCCCGTCGAGTACCACATGCTCCGGCGCCACCCGGGTGACGCGACCTATGCCCGCGGGATGGACGACTTCGAGCGTGTGCCGGCGGGTGCGATGGTCCACTACGTCCGTGTGGACCGGCCCGGGCAGGTGCGAGGCATTCCGGACATCACGCCCGCGCTGCCGCTCTTTGCCCAGCTCCGTCGCTACACCCTGGCGGTGATCGCGGCGGCGGAGACGGCGGCGGATTTCGCGGCGGTGCTCTACACCGACGCCCCGGCCAACGGGGAGGCGGAGAGTGTCGAGCCGATGGACATCGTCGAGCTCGAGCGGCGGATGGCCACCGTCCTGCCGGGGGGTTGGAAGCTTGGCCAGATCACAGCGGAGCAGCCAGCGACGACGTATGGCGAGTTCAAGAAGGAGATCCTTAACGAGATCACTCGCTGCCTGAACATGCCCTTTAACATCGCGGCGGGGAATTCGTCGGGCTACAACTACGCCTCGGGCCGGCTCGACCACCAGACCTACTACAAGAGCATCCGCGTCGACCAATCTCATCTTGAGGCGATGGTGCTCGATCGTGTCCTCGCTGCGTGGTTCAACGAAGCTGTGTTGATTGACGACCTCTTGCCGCAGTCGCTGCGTCTGCGCGATTCACGCTATCCGCACCAGTGGATGTGGGACGGGCAGGAACATGTCGACCCGGCCAAGGAGGCCAATGCGCAGGCGACGAGATTGACCAGTTACACGACCACCTTGGCCCACGAATACGCCAAGCAGGGCAAGGACTGGGAGACGGAACTCCGCCAACGGGCCCGGGAACTCAAGCTCATGAAGGAACTCGGCCTGACCGCTGAGCAGGCGATGCCCGCGCCTACCGAACCTGAACCCCAAGATGAGGAAGAGACGGATGACACGCCCCCCCGGAAGCATGCTCGCCAAGCCGCCTGAGGCCCCGCAGCCCGACCATGACACGGTGAGCCTCACCGCCGCGATGCAGATCGACGCCCAGGCGTCGGCCTCGGGTGAGGGCGCCACGCCGGCCCTGCCGCGTTTCAGCATGATCGCCTACACGGGTGGCGCCATGCGCCTGGCGGGGTGGAAGTTCCCGGTTGTCGTCGATCTGGCGGGGATGAACATTCCCTCGCAGCTCCGGCCCATCCGTGTCGGACACAACACCGACCAGCGCGTGGGCCATACCACGGCCATCCGCATCGAGAACGGCGCTTCCGGGGGGCAGTTGGTGGCTGGCGGCGTCGTCTCTTGCACGGGCCGCACCGCCCAGGAGGTCGTCGCCGACGCTCGTAATGGCTTCCCCTGGCAGGCGAGTATTGGGGCGGCCGTCGAGGAGTTCGAGTTCACGCCGGAGGGACGCACGGTCGTCGTCAATGGTCAGGAGTTCGCGGGCCCCGTGAACGTCGTGCGGCGGTCGACGCTAGGCGAGATCAGCTTCGTGGACCTGGGCGCCGACGGCAACACGTCGGCCCGTGTGGCCGCTTCGGCCAAGAAAGAGAGTCAGAACATGGACGGTCAGGACCCCCAGAAGCAGAACGAACAGGACCAGCCGAACCAGGACACTCCCAAGGTCGAGGCGAAGGCGCAGGATGTCGCGGCCACCTCGACGGCGGACGTCATGCCCGATCCCGTGGCGGAGATGCGAGCCAAGGTCGCCGCCGAGACGCAGCGGATCGCGGGCATCCGCGAATTGTGCGCCGGCAAGCTCCCTGGGGTCGAAGCCAAGGCCATCGCCGAGGGCTGGGATCTGACCAAGACCGAGCTCGAGGTCCTGCGGGCGTCGCGCCCCAAGGCACCGATGGGGTACGTGGTGACCTCCCCGGCCATCACCGGGGCGGTGCTCGAGGCCGCCTGCCTCCTGTCGGCCAAGATCCACACCCCCGAGGCCCACTGCGACGAGCAGGCCCTGGACGTGGCGTTGAAGCGATTCCGCAGCGGGATCAGTTTGCAGGAGCTCTTCCTCGAGGCCGCCATCGCCAACGGCTACGTGGGCCACAGCTTCCGCTCCGACGCCCGGCGGATCATGGAGTATGCGTTCGCCAGCCACCTTCCGGGGGCCGGCATGGCGCCCATCCAGGCCGCGCTCTCCAACATCGACATTGGCGGGATCCTCTCGAGCGTGGCGAACAAGTTCCTGCTCGAGGGGTTCTTCAGCGTCGAGCGGACCTGGCGGAACATCTGTGCGGTGCGGAGTGTCGGTGACTTTAAGACCGTGACGAGCTACCGCCTGATCGGCACGGACCAGTACGAGCAGGTCGCTCCGGGCGGCGAACTCAAGCACGGCACGCTGGGCCAGGAGACGTATTCGAACAAGGCCGACACCTACGGCCTGCTGCTGGGCATCGACCGCCGGGACATCATCAACGACGACCTCGGGGCCATCTCGACGGTCCCCCGGAAGCTCGGGCGCGGCAGCGGCCTGAAGATCAATGACGTCTTCTGGACGATCTTCCTGAGTAACGCCGCGTTCTTCGTGGCGGGGAACAAGAATTACCTCAGTGGCGCCAACACCGCCCTGGGCATCGACGCGATGAGCGCCGTCGAGCAGGCCTTCAGCGATCAGGTGGATGCGGACGGCAAGCCCATCGGTGTCCTGCCAGCGGTGTTGCTGGTGCCGACGAGTCTGTCGGCCATGGCCACGCAGCTCTTTAAGTCGCTCGAGATCCGCGACACGACGGCCAACACCAAGACGCCCCTGGCCAACCCGCACCAAGGCAAGTTCCGCGCCGAGGTCAGCCGGTACCTGGGCAACAGCAAGTTCGCTGGCAACAGCCAGAAGGCCTGGTACCTCTTGGCCGACCCGGCGGACCTGGCGGTGATCGAGGTGGCGTTCCTCAACGGTCAGGAATCGCCCACGATCGAGACGGCTGAGGCGGACTTCAACGTCCTGGGCGTGCAGCTGCGCGGCTACCACGACTTCGGCGTGGCCCTGCAGGACCCGCGCGGGGGCGTGAAGGCCAAGGGTGAGGTGTAAGCGGCGGAGCCGCTTAAGAGCAGGGGAACAGGTGAGCAGTTGACGAGCCAGATGGCTCAAGGAGCGATTGAACATGGCAACGTTCGTGCATGACGGAAGCGTGATCGACTACACCCCCGGAAGCGATGTCGTGTCCGGCGCGGTCGTGGTGCAGGGCGAACTGGTCGGTGTCTCGCCTCGCCCCATTGCGGCCAACACCCCCGGTGTGCTGGCCGTGGCGGGGGTGTTCGACTTCCCCAAGGCCACGGGGGCCAGCACGGCCATCACGGCCGGGGCCAACTGCTACTGGGATGCCGGCAACCATCAAGCAACGACCACGGCTACGGGCAACAAACTGATCGGCAAGAGCGTGCGTGCGGCGGCGGATGCCGACGCGACGGTGCGCATCCGCCTGATGCAGTAGCCCCCGCCCCCGGAAGGAGCGTCCGAGCGTGATCGACCTGCTGGCCCAGGGCGCGGCGTGGCTCGACCAGATGCGACTGGCGCATCTGTCCCAACCCGTGACGTATGAGCGTGGGGCAGACTCGGTCGAGCTGGCCGCCACATTCGGGACCACGAGTTACGAGGTCACGGACGATTCGGGCGCCACGGTTCGAGCCCAGGCCATGGACTTCATCATCAGTGCCGGGGACCTGGTGCTCCATGGCGAAGCCACTCAACCTCACGTCGGCGACAGGATTCGCCTGACACAGGGCACGACGCTTCGGGTGTTCGAGGTGTTGGACCTAGCGGGCAGTGGCCACTACAGGCCGTGCGACCCGACAGGTCAGATGCTCCGGATTCACGCCAAGCAGATCGACGAGGTGACGTCTTGAATCGTCCGTGTCCCGAGCACCAGTACGAGCGGGTCTGCAAGGGCGAGTTCGCCGCTCTGCACGCCAAGCTCGACCGTATGGATGAGGCGATCCGCGGCACGCCCGGCAATGGCACCCCGGGCATCAAGGTGCGCCTCGATCGCCTCGAACAGGCCCAGGCGGTGCGGTCGCGCTTGATGTGGATCATCGCCGGCTCCGTGGCCTCCCTGGCCGTCGCGGCGGTGTGGAAGCTCGTCATCGGAGGTTAAACGTGTCCACCATCCTCGACATCGCCGACGCCGTGAAGGCCGAACTCAACTCCTCCGGAAGTCCTCTTGCCGGCCTCGCCGTCGTCCAGCGGCACTACAAGCCCGCGTTCGACCTGAAGGAACTCAAGGACCTGCACGTCGTGGTCGTGCCCAAGGCCGTCGAGAGCACCGGGGCCACGCGGACATTGATGCAGATGGACGTGCAGATCGACGTCGGCGTGCTCAAGAAGCTCGGCGAGGATCCCGTGGCGGAGGCGGACACCCTCATGTCGCTCGTGGAGGACATCGCCGGTTACCTGCGATCGCGCCCGCTGGCTGCCCTTCCGGGAGTTGTGTGGGTGCGGTGTGAGAACACGCCGATCTACGCACCGGATCACCTTGAACAATTCCGCCAGTTCACCAGTGTCCTGACCCTGACGTATCGCGTCCTGAGGTAAGCCATGAGCGTGACGAAGAAGTGGATGGGTGCGGCTGACGTGGCGGTGACCGACGCGGGCGAGCTCCTCGTCCGTAGCGGTGGCGCCGCGGAGATCAAGCGGGCCAAGATCAATGCGGCCTCCAATGCCGCGGCGGGCAACGTGATCGTTCCGGGGGTGGCCGGCAAGAAGCTCTGCGTCCTGGGCCTGTGCCTGATCGCGGCTGGGGCCATGAACGCGACGTTCTACTCCGGGCCGGCGGACACGGGCACGGCCGTGAGCGCCGTCCTGGCTCTGGCGGCCAATGGTGGGTTCGTCCTGCCCGTGCCGGGTGACCGCGAGCAGTACTGGTTCGCCACCAACTCCGACGAAGCGTTGACCTTGCTCCTAAGCGCCGCCGTGCAGTGCAGCGGCTGGATCGTCTACTTCGAGGTGTAGTCGTGGCCAGTGACCTGTTCAACATTCCGGGGGCGATCGAGGCCAACCCGACATCTTCCTGGGTGAAGGTGCTGGGGGCGACGATCAGCTCCGACGGCCAATTCGCCACCGGCGGCGTGCAGTCGCTGTACCACTGGCTCGATGAGTCCATCCACCCGAGCAAACAGTACACGCAGGTCCAGATCCCGGCTGAGATCGCGCTCACCAGTGCCAACACCTTCAGCGGCGGCCTTCGCCTCCAGGACGGCGTGCGCAGCGGTTATGCCGCCTACTACTACAAGGGTGGCAGCGTCTACGGCTGGGTGATGCTCCTGCGTGTCGACAACGGCACGATGGTGCCGCTCGGCAGCGGGCTGCAGATCGACCCACCCCCACTATCGCTGCGGTTCGAGGTGGAGGGCAGCCAGCTAGTCCTCAAGAAGATGGCCGCTGGAGATGCGGACTGGGTGACGATCCGCACGGCCACCGATGCCACCTATCCCACGGGTAAGGTCGGGTTGATCTCCGCTCATCCGTCGTCCGGCTTCTTCCTCGACGCCTGGGAGGCGGGATCGCTTTCAACTCCCTCTGTAGCAGGCATGCTCCTGCGGGGGGTCGGCGCGTGATCCAAATCGACTTCAAAGCCCTGTTCTTCGATCGGCCGTCGGTGCTCAATGCCGTCGACCGGACGACGCGGCGGGTGCTGAGCAAGTTCGGGGCGTTCGTCCGCACCACGGCCAAGCGCAGCATCCGGCGGAAGAAGGGTGCCAGCGCCCCTGGAAGTCCGCCACACTCGCATGAGGGATCGCTCCGCCGGCTGATCTACTTCGGCTATGACCCGGCCAAGCGGTCCGTCGTCGTCGGGCCCGTGCCATTCGGCAAGGGCGAAGCGCCATCGCTGCTCGAGCACGGCGGCACGACCACGCTCAAGCGTCGCGGCAAGACGGTAACCGCTCACTACCCCGCACGAAGTTTTATGGGCCCCGCCCTCGAGGCCGAGAAGCCCAAGCTGTCGGCGATGTGGGCGGACAGTGTTAAACGGTAACCACGAGAGGATCCAGCCATGCCCAGCTTCATCTTGGGGATGAACGCCAAGCTCTACTTCGGCACCGCCGGCGCCACCGCCGCCACCGAGATGACCAACGTCCGCAACGTCACGCTCACCCTCGAGGCCGGCGAGGCCGATGTCACCACGCGTGCGAATCAGGGCTGGCGAGCGACGGCCCCCACGCTCCGCGAGTGCACCTGCGAGTTCGAGATGGTCTGGGACCCGGCCGACGCAGGGTTCACGGCCATTAAAGACGCTTTCCTCGCCGCCGGCACGGTGGCGCTCAAGATCCTCGACAAGGCCAACGGCCAGGGGCCGGACGGGGACTTCTCCATCACGTCGTTCAGTCGCGGCGAACAACTCGAAGAGGCGATCACCGTCAGCGTGACGGCCAAGCTCGCCGCCTTCAGGGATTGGATCGAAGGGAGCTAACGCTTGCCGCGGCGCTTGCTCTGGCGGGCGAGCGACGCGCGGAACGCGGTCAGATCAGGCAGTGGCGGCTGGAAGTCGGGCTCGACCGGCATGATGCGGGCCACGGGCTTGCCACGGCGGGTGATCAGGGTCGATTCACCACGCTTGGCCGCGGCAAGGACGCCGCCAAAGTGACGCCTGACTTCCGTGATCGACATCTGCCGCATGGCACGCTCCCAGGACGACAACAACCTACGTTCCTTTGCCGTCAACCTCAAGGAGATCGGGCATGAAGACCTTCACGGACAACGCCAGCCGGTCGTGGACGATCCAACTCACGCTCGATGCGGTTAAACGCGTCAAGAACCTCGTCGGCGTCAACCTGCTCGAACTCGAGGGGGGCGATCCAGCTTCCGGGGGGCCGCTGCTCACGCGCCTGGGCACGGACGTGCTGCTCCTGTGTGATGTGATCTACGCCCTGATCAAGCCGCAGGCGGATCAGCGGCAAGGGGGTGGCGTCAGCGATGAGCAGTTCGCGGCGGCCTTGGGGGGTGACGCCATCCTGGCGGCGCAGACGGCCTTTTATGAGGAGCTCGTGGATTTTTTCCGGGGGCTGCATCGCGGCGACCTGGTCAAGGTCGTGCAGATGCAGCGACGGATGATCGACCTGGCCGTGCAACGCATCGAGACACGGATCGACGGACTCGACCTCGATGCCACGGTCGCGACGACCCTTGGCGGCTCGTCTATGAGCTTGCCGGCGTCGTCGGCGTCGACCCCGGGCCCCTGACGCTGCGGGAACTGCTGGCCATGGCGGAGGGTCGCAGCCGCCAGCAGTGGAGCCACACGTCGGTGCTCCTGGCCATGCTCGCCAATACCCATCGCGATCCAAAGCGAAGCAGGCCGTTCAAACCCCGTGACTTTGACCCCTACGCCCGGATCGACCAGCGCGATGAGGCCATCGCCATCGACGACCTGGGCGTGCTCAAACAAGCCTTCATGCAGATGCGGAGGTAACGCACATGACGCGCACGCAGACGATCGTGTTCATCGTGGTCCTGGTCTTCCTGGCCGTTCTTCTGGCTGCCTGTGCCGGGTTCGACATGGGCGACGTCGTCAAGGTCCGCACGCCCAACGCCATCCAGCAGACGGTGGGGTTGCCAGCCACGACGTCGCTCAACGAGGCCGAGAGCGAGTACCAGGGTTGGTTAAGCGACATGCAGCGCACGGGCTCGCAGTGGAAAGCCAACATCGACAAGGCCAACGCCATCCGGGCGACGTTCAATCAGCTCACGCTCTCCGCCCTGGATGAAATCGGCCCGACGCTCGCTGGCGTGCCCGTTCTCGGCCCCGTTCTGCCCGCGGCCACGGGGATCCTCGGGCTGTTCTTCGGCGTCTCCAAGCTGCGCAAGGAGAAGGAGGACTCGTACAACGCGGGGTTGGAGAAGGGTAAGGAGATCAGCGGCAGCACCGCCTGAACACCCCGGGCATCTCCTGGGCCGATGCGGGACGGTTTAGTGCTCGGCTTGGCGTTTCACGAGGTCATCAACATGATCAGCAAATGCGTCCCACGAAGGAAATGTCAACACTGCCTCACGTCCTTCACGCAGGGCTGCCTTGCACTCGGCGTGCTTCTGAGCTTGCTGCAGCCACAGCCTTTCGACGGCTGGATTGTTCTTGAACCATTGCTCGATCCGTGCCTGCGCATCACGGACCACACCCAGTGGGTCGTACAGAATTCTGGCCTTGGAGAACAGGTAGTTGCGCCACGGCTCTCGGATCATCGACTCGAGCAGGGTCACATCGCAGCAGGTGATGGTGACGGGTATATCTTCCATCCGCGACTGCACGACCTTCACATGCTCGTTGGCGAAGACCACATGGCCGACGCCCGCCTCGAAACGTTCAAGGTCGGGGGCGACGGCGAACAGGTCGACATCCGAGCCTGCATGCTCCGCACCGCGCAGGACGCTGCCGGTCAAGAGCACCCCGCAGTCGGGATGCTTCTGGCGAATAACGTCCAAGACCCGGTCGAGGGCCTGACGGTGCTGCGATCTGCCGGTGGTCATGGCATCAGATCCGTGGAGATGTCACGGATTATCCCAAGCCCGTCGTCTGTCACAACCACCTAGCGGAAAGACCTGATGCCTCCGACCAACGCCATCCGTGCCGGCCGGGCCTACGTCGAGCTCTTTGCCGACTCGAGCAAGCTCATCCGTGGGCTTCGCCTCGCCCAGGCCAAGCTCGAGGCTTTTGGGAAGACGGTGCGCGGCCTGGGGCTGAAGATGACGGCTCTGGGCGCGGCGATGGTGGCGCCGATGCTGGCAGCGACGAAGGTCTTTGCCGGCATGGGTGACGACGTGGCCAAGATGAGCGCCCGCACGGGGGTGAGTGTCGAGTCTCTCAGTGAATTGGGCTTCGCGGCGGAGCTGTCGGGCATGAGCCTGGAGGATCTAGAAGTGTCGCTTCGCAAGATGCAAAAGACACTCGTCGAGGCGGCTTCGGGTTCGGCCGGGGCGGTCGATGCGCTGGCCAAGCTGGGGTTGACGGCTGAGGATCTCCAGGGTCTCTCGCCGGACGAGCAGCTCAAGCGCATCGCCGATCGGTTGGCGTCGATCCGTGACCCAGCCCTCCGCGCGGCATTGGCGATGGAGGTATTCGGCAAGACGGGCACCAAGCTGCTGCCCCTGATGCAGGATGGCGCGGCGGGCATCGAGGCCCTGCAGCGCCAGGCCCGCGAACTGGGATTGACGATCTCGACACAGGACGCCAAGGAGGCGGAGCGGTTTGCCGACACGCTCGAAGTGCTCTGGAAGGTTCTAAGGCAGAACGTCTTCGTCATTGGCTCCGCGCTGGTGCCGCTCCTATCGAAGGTGGCCGAGAGGGTGACCAAGGCGGCGGTGGGCGCGGCGGCGTGGATCCGGCAGAACAAGGGCCTGGTCGTAAGCGCGTTCCAGGTAGCCCTGGGCATCACGGCTGCGGGGGCGGCGATGGTGGCGACGGGCTATGCGATCACGGGTCTAGGCAAGGCGATCGGCGTCCTGGTCACCATCCTGACGGGGGTCGGGTCAGCGATGAATCTGGTCATTGCGGGCTTGGTCGTGCTGACGTCGCCGATCGGCCTGGTCATTGCTGCCGTCACGACCCTGGGCGCGACGATCCTCTACAGCAGCGGGGCTGGCGGCAAAGCCCTCGAATGGCTCGGCGAGCAGTTCGCCACACTCAAGAGCGACGCGGTGGCGACATTCCAGGGGATCGCGGACGCCCTAGCGGCGGGCGACATCGCCCTGGCGGCCAAGGTCCTGTGGCTGGGGCTGAAGATGGAGTGGACGCGAGGGATCAACTTCCTCGAATCGGCCTGGCTGACCTTCCGGGGAGCGTTTGTCAGCATCGGCGTCGACGCCTGGCA
>JADZET010000351.1 GCA_020850375.1 Phycisphaeraceae bacterium
GCTTACTCCCTCCCGCAGGCTTCTCTGGAGGCCGCGGCAGACCAATTGATTCCCCGATAGCTCAATTGGTAGAGCGAGCGACTGTTAATCGCTAGGTTCCTGGTTCGAGTCCAGGTCGGGGAGCTTGAGTCCTAGGTGCGGATCTGCCGCACCACCGAGTTAACGACGAACCCCGCTGCCGAGAGGCCGTGGGGTTCTTTCGTTTTCGCGAGGAATCGCAAGGGGTTACGCGATGGCCGCGTCGGGGTGGCCTTCGCGTGAGAGGGACATAGAGCGCTTCGTTAACACCGTTCCGCCCACCGGGGGGCTCGTCTGACCGAGAACTCTCTGATTCTCTGTCGCCAAACCACCTCCCAGTTAACAACCCGGTTGCATTCGCGCCCCGAGCACAACCATTTCGTATGCGAACCCGGTAGTTAACAGATGAGGGGTCGACATGGTGTCGGCCCAGCTCCCGGCTGCCATGCAACACGCCAGTTCCCGGAGGAGCATGCGTCGTTGCGGGTATCGCCTCTGATGGATCGCACGGATGGCCAGCTGGATCGACCCGACAGACCCTGCCCACATGACCGCCGAGGAGCGCGTGGAGGAACTTGCCGCCATCCTCGCGACGGGCGTGCTGAGGCTGCATCGGCGGGTGGCCGTCCCGACCTCGACATCGCCACCTGGGGTCGTCTCGGATTCTTCGCAGCCTGCCCTTGATCCCTGCGCCGAAACGAGGCTTCATGGACAACGTGGTTAGCGATACCCGAGAGCCAGAGCACGGGGATGACAGATGATCCAGAGCACGAACATCGACATGGCGGGGCTGCACCGGATGACGCCGGGCCAGCTGCGCGAGAAGTACCTGGAGGTCTTCGGCGAGCCGAGCCGGTCGGGGAACAAGGACTTCCTCCGCAAGCGCCTGGCCTGGCGGCTGCAGTCGCTGGCTGAGGGGACGCTGTCCGACCGGGCACGGCAGCGCGCGGCGGAGCTGGCCCGTGACGCCGACATCCGCATGACCATGCCCCGCGTCCCACAGACGACGTCCGGGGCGGTCGAGCGTGTGCGGGCTGCTCCGGTGTCCGGGGATGCTCGCCTGCCCATGCCCGGGACCGTGTTGGCACGGCGGTACCGCGGACGGGTCGTCGAGGTGACGGTCCTGCCCAAGGGGTTTGAATGGGATGGCCGGGTGTATCGCTCGCTCAGCGCCGTGGCCAAGGCTGTGACCGGGTCCCACTGGAACGGGCACCTGTTCTTCAACCTCGGCCCCGGCCCCGCCCCCGGGAGCAGACATGGGAGTCAGCATGAGTAAGGCCAAGGGCAAGACGTCGGGCGAGAGGCAGCAAGTTCGATGTGCCATCTACACCCGCAAGAGCACGGAGGAGGGGCTGCAGCAGGAGTTCAACTCGCTCGACGCCCAGCGGGAGAGCGCCGAGGCCTACATCGCCGCCCAGAAGCACGAGGGCTGGACGTGCCTACCCGACCGCTTTGACGACGGGGGGTTCACCGGCGGCAACATGGACCGGCCGGCGGTACAGCGCCTGATGAAGGACATCGCGGCGGGCAAGGTCGACTGCGTGGTGGTCTACAAGGTGGACCGCCTTAGCCGATCGCTCCTGGACTTCGCCCGGATCATGGAGACGTTCGACAAGCATCATGTCTCCTTCGTCTCGGTGACGCAGCAGTTCAACACGACCCACAGCATGGGCCGGCTGACGCTGAACATCCTGCTCTCGTTCGCGCAGTTCGAGCGCGAGATCATCTCGGAGCGGACGCGGGACAAGATTGCCGCAGCCCGGCGCAAGGGCAAGTTCGCCGGCGGCAGACCCATCCTGGGGTACGACCTCTTGAGCAGCCCGGCGGGGCCACGCCTGGTGGTCAATGACGAGGAGGCCCACCGGGTGCAGGGGGTGTTCGATCTCTATCTCCAACATGGAGCACTGATCCCCGTGGTTCAGGAGCTAGACCGGCGGGGCTGGCGGACCAAGGCCTGGACAACCAAGGGCGGTAGGAATGTCGGCGGGCTGCCGCTCGACAAAAACCTGCTCTACCGCTTGCTGACGAACGTGGTCTACGTCGGCAAGATCCGCCACCACGAGGAGGTTCATCCCGGGGAGCACGCGGCCATCGTGGACGAACAGGTCTGGCAACGCGTCCAGGCGGTGCTGCAGCACAACGGCCGGATGGGCGGGACGTTGGTGCGGAACCGCTACGGGGCGCTGCTCAAGGGGCTGATCCGTTGTGCTCCCTGCGGGTGCGCGATGATGCACACCTACAGCGCCCAGAAGAACCGGCGATATCGGTACTACGTCTGCATGACGGCCCAGAAGCGTGGCTGGCACACCTGCCCGACCAAGTCGGTGCCAGCAGGGGAGATTGAAAAGTTCGTCGTCGAGCAGATCAAGGCGGTGGGCCAGGACCCGGCCGTGCTGGCCGAGACCGTCAGGCAGGCACAGCGACAGAGTAAGAAGGCACTGGACGATCTGCAGGCCGAGGAACGAGCCATCCAGAAGGATATGGCAAGGCTTGATGCCCGCCTTCGGAAGCTGGCCTCAGGTGCGGCCAGCCTGGAACTGGCCGATACGCAGGAACGCCTCCACGTCTCCGAGCAGCGGGCCACGCAGATCCGGGCCGAGATCGTGGCGCTTGAAGGGGAGATGGTGGACGAACGCGAGGTCCAGACAGCGTTGTCGGCCTTCAACCCGGTGTGGGACACGCTCAGTCCGCGCGAGCAGGCTCGGATCATCCGTCTGCTAGTCGAGCGCGTGGACTACGACGGCAAGGCGGGAACGGTCGCGGTGACCTTCCGGCCCAACGGCATCAAGGCGCTCGCCCAGGAGCTTGCGGAGACTACGGCATGACGACAACGCAGACGGGGATGACGGTTCGCGCCCATGTGCACTTCACCCGCGCCGGCCGCGGGCGGAAGCAGATGGTGCTGGGCGATGCGCCGATGCCGGCACCGGTTCCTGTGGGGCGCACGCCGCGTGTCTCACGCTTGATGGCGCTGGCGATCCGGTTCGAGAACCTCGTGGCGAGTGGGGAAGTGCGGGATTACGCCGAGCTGGCCCGCCTGGGCCACGTGACCCGGGCGCGCGTCACGCAGGTCATGAACCTGCTCTGTCTCGCACCGAGCATCC
>JADZET010000352.1 GCA_020850375.1 Phycisphaeraceae bacterium
AGCAAACGCCGGCGCGGTCCAGGGCCTGATCGAGCGTGTCGACGGTGATGACGCCGAAGATGCACGGCACGCCGGTCTGGGTGCCGACCTCGCGGATGCCCTTGGCGGTCTGTTCGCAGACGTGCTCGTAATGGTCGGTGTCCCCTCGGATGACGCAGCCCAGACAGATGACCGCATCATAGCCTCCCTCGAGCGCCAATTTCCTGGCCGTGACGGGCAGCTCGAAACTCCCGGGTACGTGAACGACCGTCAGGCCGTCCTGGCTCCCGCCGAGCTGCCGGTGGGCCTCGACGGCGGCGTGGAGCATGTGGCTGGTGATGAAATCATTGAACCGCGCGATGACCACGGCCAGTTTCAGGCCTTGGGCTGAGAGGTCGCCATGAAGTTCCTGGGTCATGCTGCTGCCGTGGCCGCGCGGGCGGTTGAGGGTTCGGTCGTCAGGTGTTCGGGCATCGGGCGAGGAAACCTGGGGGGGAGGCTGGAAAAGGGCCATTGTACCCGAGAAACCGCCCGTCCGCCCCGCGGCCGCCGCTTGCCGAGGGGCGGCTTTTTCCTATCATGACCATTCACCCTGCGGACGCCCTTATCCGGATTCTCCGGCCCTCCTCGGACCATTGATTTTCAAAGGAAAACCTCATGCCCAAGCGTGCGAAAATCTCCATCATCGGCGGCGGCAACGTCGGCTCGTCCTGCGCCCTCTGGGCCGCGAGCAAGGAGCTCGGCGACATCGTCGTCTTGGACATCCCCCAGGCGGAGAACGTCGTCAAGGGCAAGATGCTTGACCTCGCCCAGTGCGGCCCGATCGAGCGCTTCGACGCTCAGATCACCGGCACGGCCAATTACCAGGACATCGCCGACTCGGATGTCGTCGTCGTCACCGCCGGCGTGCCGCGCAAGCCGGGCATGAGCCGGGATGACCTGATTGACACCAACGTCAAGATCGTCCGCTCCGTCTGCCAGAACATCAAGCAGTACGCCCCGAACGCCATCGTCATCGTCGTGTCCAACCCGCTCGACGCGATGGTCTACACCGCCTGGAAGGCCACCGGCTTCCCGGTCAATCGCATCATCGGCCAGGCCGGCTGTCTGGATGTCGCTCGCTACCGCACGTTCATCGCGTGGGAGCTGGGTGTGAGCGTTGAGGACGTCACGGCCCTCTTGCTCGGCGGGCACGGCGACGACATGGTCCCCCTGCCGCGCTACACCAGCGTGCACGGCATCCCGGTGCTGCAACTGCTCTCGGCCGAGAAGGTCAACGCCTGCGTCGAGCGGGCCAAGGTCGGCGGCGGCGAGATCGTCAAGCTCATGGGCACCAGCGCCTACTACGCCCCGGCCTCCGGCGTGATCCAGATGGTCGAGGCCATCGTCAAGGACAAGAAGCGCATCCTGCCCTGCGCCGCCTACTGTGAGAAGGAATATGGCGTGGCGGCCCCCGGAAGCGGCAAGGGATACTTCGTCGGCGTGCCGGTCGTGCTGGGCAAGAACGGCGTGGAGAAGGTCGTGCAGATCGACATGGACGCGACGGAGAAGAAGTTCATGGACGAGTCGATCAGCCACGTCAAGGACCTGGTGACCGTGGTCACCAAGCTCTTCCCCGACCTGGCGTGAGCCGATCGATCCTTCATGCAGACTTTCATCCCGCCGGCCGCCCGGCGGTTTTTTTTCGCGCAGCAGTCGTCAACGCGCCAAAGAAAAAACCCGTCCGCTGACTGGCGGACGGGCTGGGCATCATCTTAGGGATGGGAGGGAGTAAGATGGTGCCGGTCGGTTCAGCCCTGCTCGGGTCTCAATGCCTGTCGTCCGATACGCGCCTCCGGGCGACTTGTCGCGAGCATACGACCCCGCCGAGCGGCGTGGTCGGGTTGGTTCTTAGCAGAGGGCGGCGAAGACCATGGCCGTGAGGATCGCGATCCGGACGTTTGTTGCCAGGTCGCGGGTCATCAGTCGGAAGAGGATCATGGCCAACTCCTTTGCCTCGACGCTCGTAGGAGTTTCAATGGGGGTGCCAGCCGTGCCATGCCGTCGATCAAGGAGTGCAAGATGATTATTTTTAAGTACTTACGACACAATGCGCCTTCCGGGGGCAGGGTCCGGAGGCAACGGATGTTGCCCGTACGCCACGGGGCTTGTGGCGTCGGCGGAGCGCTGCTTCTGGTCGCGATGCTGACGATGGCGGCCCCCGCGGCCCTTGGTCAGGCGTCGGACTCCACGGCTCAAGACGTTCCGGCCATCACCGCGCCGCGCGTGGATTGGTCGCACGCCCAGAGGGGGCTGCGGATGGTCGAGGCGTGGATCAGCCACGCCGCCCGGGCCGCGACCGAGCCGTCGACGCCCGCGCCGGCCGACATCGAACCGATGCCCGTCTCGGACGCGCTGGGCGTGCGGGTGACGCTCCGCTGGTTGGGCAGGCCGATGGGCGTGGGGGATGTGGTGCTCGGGGCTGATGATCCGGCGCGGATGCTCACGCGCACCGTGGACCTGACGTTGCTGTTGCGTCAGGCGACGGACAAGGCGCTGGCGGAGGTGCAGGCGAACCTCGACGACCACAACCGTCAGGCCGCGGCCCGCGCCGGCGGGGGGGATCAGCCGCAGCCCTGGACGCTGGCGAACATTCGGCCGCTGCTGGCCGACGTGCAGATCGGGTATCAGCCGACGGCCGTCCATGTCGCGACGAGCGAGCCGGAGGGGGCGATGTATCACCGCTTCGCCCCGGGCTATCACGGCCTGATGTTGTCGGCCGAGGCGTCGAAGCCGCCGGCGGAGGGGGCCGCGGCGCAGGCCTCACTGGTCTGGCCGGCGACGGCGCTGGCGGGGAACATCGCGCCGACGAGCCAGCTCATGGGGCTGCTCTCGTCCGGCGGGTTCGGCGCGGGCGAGGTGCTCAAGCTCGTGCCCAAGGTCGGCCGGGCCGACGGGCCCGACGTGCGACGGTTCGAGGTGGTGCACGCGGCGAGGTCGTCGCCCGACCAGCCCGCGGCTGTGCTGGTGCGCGGTAACGTGCTGCTGCCGCCGACGAGCGTCGACGGCCCGACGTTGTCCGGCATGGCCGAGGCGATGACCGATCATCTGCTCCGCCGGCAGCGCGACGACGGCGGGTTCGTGGGAACGTATCTGCCCTCGAGCGACCAGTTCGATTCCGACGAGCCGACGCTCCAGGACGACTCGCTGGCGGCCTACGTGCTGGCACGCCGGGCCGAGTACCTGGCGAGCCTCGAGCCGCAGGGGCCGCGCGCCGCTGAGGTGCTCAGGGCGGCGCAGTCGGCCGTGCGACGGCTGGTGACCACGCTGCTGCCGCGCGACGCGAGCGCGGAGCCGGCGGCCAGGGCGTTGCTCGTGCTGGCCCTCTTGCACGTGCCCGACGCCGAGTCGCGCAAGGCCGAGCGCGACCAGAACGTCGCGCGTCTCCTGGCCCTGGCGGGTGAGGATGGTCAGTATCGGCTCTCGAACAAGCCCGACGTTCGGCCGCTGAACCTGCCGACGCAGGTGCTGATCGACGCCGCGTTGACGGCGGTGCATCGGCTCAACCGCGACCCCGCCGCGGCCGAGGTGGTGCGGAAGAATCTCGTGCACCTTCAGGAGATGTTCTCACCCGGCAAGATCGTGCCCGCCATGCCGTGGTGGGCGATGATGGAGGTTGACCGGCGGGCGACGGGGCTGGATGCCGGCGACGCCGCGGCGACGCAGCCGAGTGGGCCTGACGTGGATCAGTTCGCATCGCTGGGCGCGTCGATGCTCGAGGCGCAGGTCGTGACGCAGCCGGTGTTCGGCCCGGCCGACGTGGTGGGGGGGTTCGATCCGATGCCAACCGGTCAGGACCCGTCCGAGTGGGCGCCGACGCCGGACTGGCGATCGGCCAACGTGTTGGCGTTCCTGAGCCTGGCGCTGCGGCAGCCGGGCGTGGTGTCCGTGGACCAGCAGCCGCGCTGGGTGCTCGGGTGCGGGTTGGCGGCGCGGTTCCTGGGTCAGCTGATGTTCGCCGAGCAGAGCCTCTACTACATTCGCAGCCCGCAGGACGTGCTCGGTGGTGTCCGGCCGGCGTTGTGGGACAACCGCTTAAGCACCGCGCCGACGGCCATGGCGCTCCTGGCGGTGACCGAGTTGCAGGAGACGCTCAGGGCCCTCGAGTCGCCGCAGCCTTCGCCGTAATGGACGATCTGAGGTGATTTCTCGCCGCCTTGCCGTGCACAAAAAACAGGCGTCGACGGAAGGCCGGGAAGATTGCTGCCTATTTTGGGCGCGACAGGAAGCCCACTGCTTTTTGATGTTGCAGCCAACAGGCATGGATTAATTTGTTGCCCAGCGACGCACGGAGGGCGGTGGACACGACGTGTTGCCTGTCGGACGAGATGGCGGCCCGCGATCAAAGGCGTGAAAACATGGGTATTTAAGCCCTGACCATTGGCGAGTGGTCAGGGTCGACGCTACAGTAGCGGCCCTGTCTTTACCTGGCCCTGGCGTGATCGAAGCCGTGAGGGTGGGTCGATCGAAGTGGTCCGACCTGACGGCAGCCCGCGCCGGCCAACTGGTACGAATGTTGCACTGACTCCCAACCTGTTTTGCGGA
>JADZET010000353.1 GCA_020850375.1 Phycisphaeraceae bacterium
CCCCCAACGGCTGGAGCCCCAAGACCGTCATGACCCTCATCCACCGCCTCGTCAAAAAAGGCGCCGTCGCCTACGACAAGCAAGGCCGCGCCCACCTCTACCGCCCCAAGCTCCGCCAATCCCAGTGTGTCCGCGCCCAGAGCCGCTCCTTCCTCGACAAGGTCTTCCGCGGCGCCACCATGCCCATGCTCGCCCAGTTCCTCGAAGATGCCCGCCTCACCCCCGACCAGATCCACGAGCTCAAACAAATTCTCGACAAAAAATCCCAATAACCCCCCCTGCCCGTCCTAAGCCCAGGCATGGCATGCCTGGGTTTCCTCGCCTCTCCCACCGAAAGGCGCCCCCATGCTCCCCTCCGATCTCTTACCTCCCCTCCTCCATCGCCTCCTGACGATGAGCCTCGAAGCCTCCGTCCTGACCCTGCTCATCGCCGCCGTCCTGCTGATCTTCCGCCACCGCATCCCCCCCAGGTGGCGCTACATCCTCTGGTCCCTCGTCCTCGTCAAGCTCATCCTGCCCACCTCACTCCCCACCTCCCTGAGTCTCTACAACCTTCTGCCCGCCCGACCCTCAACCCCCGCCCCCACGCTCACGCTCCCCACCCCTCTCACCCCTCCCACGCCGCCCCTGAGTCCGCGAAGGGGCGGGTATCTCCCATCCCCCATCTTCCCTCCCCCCCTCCCCGAACCACTCACACCCCCCACCACCTCACTTTCCGCGCCCGTCCCCTATCTCACCGTCCTCTACCTCACCGGCGCCCTGACGCTCACGCTCCTGGTCGTCACCCAGTCCCTCCGCCTCTCCCTCGCCATCCGCGCCCAGCGACCCCTCACCGACCAGACCACCCTCGACCTCCTCGAGGACGCCAAGCAGCAGATGCGCGTCCGCACCCACCTCCCCCTGATCGAGACCGACCGCGTCGCCCCCCCCTCCCTCTTCGGCTTCATCCGCCCCAAGCTCCTCCTGCCCGCGCGCAGCTACGAACGCCTCCTCCGCGACCAGCTCCGCCACGTCCTGCTCCACGAGCTCGCCCACCTCAAACGCCTCGACGTCCCGATCAACTGCCTCGCCACCCTCCTGCTGATCCTCCACTGGTTCAACCCCCTGATCTGGATCGTCCTCGCCCGCATGCGCGCCGAGCGCGAGCTCGCCTGCGACGCCATGGTCCTCGACCTCCTGCACCGCGAGCCCGACGCCCCGCACGCCTATGGCCAAACCCTCCTCGAGCTCCTCGCCGAACCCGCCCGAACACGACCCCTGGCCAACCTCGCCTGTGTCCTGGAAAACCCGCACCAACTCAAGCACCGCATCGCCATGATCGCCTCCTTCCGCCCCACCCCCTGGCTCACCACCCTCACCGCCGCCTCCCTCCTCCTCCTCCTCACCGCCGTCGGCCTCACCCAAGCCAAACCCCACCAAGACCATCCCCCCAAGAGCAAACCCGCCGCCACCGAATCCCCAACCACGCCACCCCCAAGCCCAGGCATGGCCATGCCTGGGTCTCCTGACTCCTCCATCTCCCCCGCCACCCAACCCACCACCCGCGCCATCGGCAACGCCTACCTCATGGGCGCCATCTCCCGCCCCGGTACCTACGGCCTGCCCCCCGACGCCGACCTCACTCTCCGCAACCTCCTCGCCGCCGCCGGCGGCCTCGACACCGACCAAAAATCCGACCCCTGGATCTACCTCTACCGCAACCAAGGCCAGAACACCTTCAAACAGATCCTCGCCGCCCCCTACACCCAGGCCATCGCCGCCCCCAACAACCCCACCGTCATCCCCGGCGACCTCATCCTCGTCACCAAGACGCCCCTGACCCCCTTTACTCCCTTCACTCCCTCCACCTCTCAGCCCCGCGTCTACCTCGAAGGCCCCGTCCCCCGACCAGGAACCTACAGCCTGACCAAAGACGGCCCCCTCACCCTCATCCAACTCCTCGCCGCCGCCGGCCTGGACCTCGCCGCGCACGGCAACGACACCATCGTCCTGCTCCGTCGAACCACCGACAAGACCGAGCAACGCATCGACGTCCACCCCGTCGACATCCTCTCCGGCGCCACCCCCGACATCTCCCTCCAGCCCAACGACATGGTCTCCGTCGTACCCCACGCCCCCGGTGTCGCCAGTCTCGTAACCCCCATCCCCCCCGCCACCCAACCTTCCTCCACCACCGATCCCCGGGCCTCCAAGCCGGGCCCTTCAGGCCCGGATGCTCCCTCCCCCGACCCCCAGCAGCGCCGCCAACCCTTCCTCGACCGCATCAACCTCGACCGCCAACGCTACTCCCCCCAGCAGATGGGCGAGATCGAGTCCCTCTACCTCTACGCCAACAAAAACTGGGGTGCCCCCCAGGCCATCGAGAACCTCCAAACCCTCATCTCCCGCTATCCCGGCGCCAACCACACCGGCTGCGCCATGCTCTATCTCGGCCAGTTGTCCCAAGGCCCCATCAAGGAGCGTTACCTCCAGCACGCCATCGGGGACTACTTCGACTGCCTCTACGACGACGGCGTCCAGGTCGGCCCCTACGCCATGTTCCACCTCGCCCGCCACTACGCCGACAACAGCCGCCCCGCCGACGCTCAGTCCCTGCTCGACCGACTCCGTCGCGACTACCCCACCGCCATCGACCACCAGGGCCGTCTCCTGATCGACCAGCTCCCTTCCATCCCCCCCGCCACCCAACCCGCCGCCTCACCCTCGCCCCGCCCCGACCCCCAGCAGCGCCGCCAACCCTTCCTCGACCGCATCAACCTCGACCGCCAACGCTACTCCCCCGACCAGCGCCGCGAGATCGAGCGCCTCTACCAGGTCGCCAACAAGAACTGGCGCTCCCCCCAAGCCGTCCAGAGCCTCGAAACCCTCATCGCCCGCTACCCCGACGCCAACCGCACCGGCTGCGCCCTGCTCTACCTCGGCCAGATGTCCGAGGGCCCCACCCGCGAGCGATACCTCCTGCGCGCCATGAATGACTTCCCCGACTGCTACTACGGCGACGGCGTCCAGGTCGGCCCCTACGCCATGCTCCACCTCGCCCACTACTACCTCAACCTCAACCGCCCCGACGACGCTCAACCCCTCCTCGACAAGATCCGCCACGACCACCCCACCGCCATCGACCACCGAGGCCGACTCCTGATCGACCACCTCCCCGAAATGACCCCCGCCCAGACGCCACCCTCTCAGAACCTCCTCATGAACCCGGGAGCCGAGCTTGGCTCCGACGCCCCCGCCCATTGGTCACAAGGCGCAGCCGTCCAGGGCGTCCAATACCTCTGGGACCGCCACGCCGGCTTTAGCAGCAACGCCAGCCTCTGCCTGACCAAGACCGCCAACCGGTATTTCCCCATCGCCCAATGGCATCAAACCGTCGAAAGAACAGGCGCCGCCCCGCGCCTCCACGTCAGCGCCCAAGTCAAGGCCGAGAACGTCACCAAAGCCATCCTCGACGTTCTGTTCCTCGACGAGAACGACCAGTGGATCCGCCACCAGTGGGTCTCATACATCGGCAGCCAAAATGACGGCGACCCCCCCGCCAACCACGACTGGAAGCCCTACGCCGGCCAGCTCGACATCCCCCAGAACACCAAGAAGATCCAGATCGGACTGCAAATCTACGGCCCGGGCAAAGTCTGGTTCGATGACATCACCGCAACATACGTCCAGTAGGCCGACGTCGTCCCCCTCCCCCGCCCCCTCATCCCGTCGCAAACCCCTCCACCCACCATCCCCCCCTCATCATCAAAACCTCTTGTCTTTTTTCCCTTCTTCGCTATAATCCCTTCACATCTCGCACCCGCTTCCGCGACGACCCTTTTCTCGTGATCCGCCGCCGTCAACAACCGTATCTCATGAAGTGCTGAGGGAGTACAGTATGCTCGCGCGAGACCACGCCTCCGCCGGCCTCCCCTCGGACGTCCTCGCCGCGAGTTCTTCGATGTCCAATATGTTCTATCTCATCTTCCAGACCCCCGGCGGAACCCGCCAGGTCGGCCTGACCGCACAGCCCTTCACCATCGGACGAGGCTCCGGCAACGCCCTGGTCATCGACGAGGGACAAGCCAGCCGAACCCACTGCGTCATCGAGCCCGCCATGGAGACCGGCGGTTTCCAGCTCCGCGACCTCGGCTCACGCAACGGAACCAAGCTCAACGGACAGTTCGTCGCCCTCGCCCTCCTCCAGCCCGGCGACGTCATCCAGATCGGCCGATTCTCCGTCCGTTTCTCCGACGCACCCGCCACCCTCAGCAACGGCGCCCGCGCCGCCTCCCCACCACCCTTCGCCGACCCCGCACTCAAACCCGACGCCCCCACACGCTCCGCCACAAGCCCAGGCATGGCCCTTCCGGGGGTGCCTGGGTTCCTCAAGAAAAAACCTCCCGCCCCCGCCCCCTCCCCCGACCCCGACGACACCCTCACCGACGACGACGCCATCCCCCTCGCCCCACACCAGGTCGTCACCTCCCGCAAAGTCCCCGAGGGACGAATCATCCAGGCCGCCGCCGAGGATGAGAAAACCCTCCGCATGCTCGCCCAATCCTTGCCCAATCAGCAGTTCCCCGAAACCGCCATCAGCCTCGTCAACGCCCGCGGACAGACCGTCCACGCCGGCGACCCCCGAACCTTGACCTCCGCCGGACCCGACGGCGCCGCCGCCGCCTCCGTCGCCGAGACCGTCCGACTCCTCCGACTCCTCCTGCTCGTCTGCTTCCGCTCCCGTGCCACCGACCTCCACGTCGAGCCCAAGGAGACCCGCTTCGAGATCCGCGTCCGCGTCGACGGCATGATGGTCCGCGTCATGAACCTCCACAAGGACTCCGGCCTCAAGCTCATGAGCCTCGTCAAGATCCTCGGCGACATCGACATCGCCCAGAAGGCCGTCGTCCAAGAAGGACACTTCACCACCGCCGTCCCCGGACGACGCGTCGACTACCGCATCAGCTTCACACCCGCCATGAACGGCCAAAAGCTCGTCGTCCGCGTCCTCGACCTCGCCAACGCCCCCTCACACCTCCGCGACCTCGACCTCCCCCAGTGGATGTTCGAGGAGGCCCGACGACTCATCCACCAGGACGCCGGCATGGTCCTCATGTGCGGCCCGACCGGATCCGGCAAGACCACCACCCTCTACGCCATGATCCGAGAGATCGACGTCCACCAACGCAACGTCATCACCATCGAGGACCCCGTCGAGTACCGCATCGACGGCGTCACCCAGATCCCCGTCAACGATTCCAAGGGCAACTCCTTCTCCAACCTCCTCCGCTCCGTCCTCCGTCAGGACCCCGACGTCCTGCTCGTCGGCGAGGTCCGCGACGCCGAGACCGCCAAGATCGCCATGCAGGCCGCCATGACCGGACACCTCGTCTTCTCCACCGTCCACGCCCAGAACACCATCGGCTCGATCTACCGCCTGATGGACCTCGGCGTCGACGGCTACCTCGTCGCCTCCGCACTCCACCTCGTCGTCGCCCAACGACTCGTCCGACTCCTCTGCCCCCACTGCAAGCTCCTGCGCAAGGCCCAGCCCTCCGAGCAGATGCGCATGGCCAAGGCCGTCCAGGAACTCAACCAGCTCCCCCAGGCCGTCGGCTGCCCACGCTGCCTCGAGACCGGCTTCCACGGCCGAAAAGCCGTCTTCGAACTCCTCACCGCCACCGCCGAGATCCGCGACGTCATCCTCGCCGGCGGCGCCGTCCAGGCACTCCGAAAGGCCATGGCCAACACCCTCTTCACCAGCCTCCTCGAAAACGCCTACAAACTCGTCGCCGAGGGCCTGACCACCCTCGAAGAAGTCGAACGCGTCATCGGCACCGAATCCTGACCCCCCGACAACACCCGCTGATCCCCCTCTGCCAAGCCCCGGCATGGACATGCCTGGGTGTCTCTCTCCTCTCTCCCCCCTACCCAAACCTCACCTCATCCACCCCCAGCCGATGCTCCGACACGTACACGCTCAGCAGCGAGATATAGCTCGCCTGCACCAGCGCCTCCGTGTCCAGCCCCAGCTTCTTCATCACCGCCAGCACCGCCTGCTCGCTCGAACCCTCCACCTCCACGAAGTCCCCCACGTAAGGCAAGCTGTCCAGCTCCACCCGGCAACCGTCGAGCGTCCACGACTGCCTCTTCTTCTCGAAGCTGAACACCCGGTTGAACCCCAGCCGCGCAAACAATTCCCCCGCCACCGCCGCGTCCGAGATCTCCAGCTCGATCTCTTCCCTGCTCTTGATCACCCCCCGAGCCCGCGGACCCTTGTGCGTGATCGTCGCCGACGCCTTGCCTCTACCCCCCGCCGGCCGGCACACCCGCACCCGCAACCCCTGGTCCATGCTCTTGAGCGTCCCCTCCCGCGTGTCGAAGAACAGGTTCTCCTCCACCGCCGCCCTGCCCCTGACCCCCCCGTGCGCCGACAGCGCCGCCTCGACCGTCCCCAGGTCCTCCACCGCCACCTTCGCCTCAATCTCCAATCCCATAACAACCCACTCCTGGCCAAGCCCAGGCATGGCATGCCTGGGTCTCTTTTCTTAGATCGTCTCTCGCCTCTCCCCTCCGCACTTCCTACTCTCTCGCCCCCACCGCCATCTTCCGCACCACCCCCCCACCCACCGCGCGGTACCGCCGCGTCCCGAAGATCTTCCGCTCCATCCGCACGATCCGACGCGCCGACCCCTCCCGCTCCGACACCGGCAACCTCTTGAGGTAACGCCTCCCGTGATGACGCAGCGTCGACGACGACACCAGCAGCGTCAACGGCGTCGGCAGACGCTCCGCCTGCGCGATCCTGCTCAAGAGCCACTGATCCCACGGCGAAATCCCCAACCGGATCGACACCCGCACGAACGTCCACCCCGGCCGCGGCAGCGTCACCCGCCTCCCACGCTCACCCACCCAGTGCAACCCCAACGCCAGCAGGAATGCCGCCAGCAGCAGCACCACCGCCCACCGCCCATCCAGCAGCGGCTCTCCCCCCCACACCCACATGTCCTTGAGGCTGTGACGATTGATCGCCCCCCCCTGCGTGACGCCGAGAACGGCCAAGGCCCACGCCTCCCCGCCCCCAAGCCGGGGCGCAAGCCCCGGGTCCAATGAACGTGATGCCCACAACCTACTCATGCCGCCTCCCCCTCTTTCAGACCCGCCTGACTCCCGCGCCGCAGCACCTGACGCGCCAGCCACACCGCGCTGCGCCGATGCTCCACCCGCTCGTCGTTGAGCATCGCCTTAAGGTGCTCCAGCCCCCGCCGCGGATGCTCCCGCAGCAACTGACCGATCGCCATCGCCCGCGGCCGGGCCGACGCCTCCACCGCCAGACGCTCGAGGTTCCCCCGCTGACGACGAACCGCCGACGGACCGAGCGTCTCGATCGCGTTCGCCCGAACCCGCGCGTCACGATGGCTCAGACCCAGCTCCAGCGTCGCCATCGCCTCGATGCTCACCACCTTCCCCAGCGTCCGCATCGACGCCGACGCCAGCACCACGTCCTGCCCCCGCGCCGCCTCCAGCAACGCCCGCTCGAACAACCCCCCCAATTCCAGCACCCCGATCATTGACATCGCCCGCAACCGCTCCCTCACGCTCCCCTCCGTCAATTTCCGCCCCAACTGATCCGCAAAGTCCGGCACAAGACGCATCATCGCCCGACCCGCCAGCACCCGCTGCCTCTGATTCAGCCTCCCCCAGCTCCCCCACAACCTCCCGAAACCCACCCCCGCCAACCGCCGCTGCGCCATCCCCGCCACCGGCCCGTGCGGCGAATTCGCCAACCGCGGAAGCATCCGCACCACCCCGATCCACCTCGAACCCTCCAACGCCCGCATCGCGATCCGCGCCACACGACCGTCCACGTCCTTGACCGCGTACTCCCCGATCGCCTCCCACACCGCGTCGACCTTCTGATTCCGACCCAGCCCCGACAACGCCCCGACCGCCGCCAGTCGCGCCGAGACGTGCGGCAGATTCACCATCGTCCCCAGCAGCTTCGCCCGCTCCTTCACCGGCAGACCCAGCGACCCCGCCCACCGAACCAGCCCACCGCAAGCCCCCTCGCTCAGCTTCCCCCAAAGGTGCGGCGAGGGCGTCAACCGGTGCGCCTGCGCCACCTTCGCCATCGCCCGACCCACCGACGGATCGCTCGCCAGGTGCGCCGCGCTCAGCAGCTCCTCCCACCGACCCTCCCGCGCCGCACGGTGCAGACCCGCCGCCGCCGCTCGACCGAAGTGCGGGCACGCCAGACCGCTGATCAGACTCCCGACCAGACCCTGCTCCAGCACCCTGCCCATCGCACCCACCGCGAACCCGTAAAAATCCTGCCCCGGCTGGTCCACCGCCACACGCACCGCCGACGGCCGCAACGGCATCAGCGCCAACGCCGCCAGCAGCACCTCCTCGCAACGATGCTCCCGATACCGCCGAAGACCCAGCTCCAACGCCCCGATCAACCGCCTCACCCCCTCCTCATCCTCCCCTCTGCCAAGCCCGGGCATCTTCCGGGCGGCCATGCCTGGGGGCTTCTCAACACCCCACCTCTCCCGCACCTCGCGCGCCAGCTCCCACAGACACCCCGCCGCCTGCTCACGGATCACCCGATCCCCCGCCCCGAGCTGTTCAGCAGCCAGGTGCGACAATCTGAGATCTTTTGAATCACGAATCAGCTCAAGGATATTGACCGCAACCTGTCCGTTGCGATATACTGACGCTCGCTTCAAGCATTTCTCAAGCTGTCCCGTCCGTGACGTGATCTGCTTCTGGACCGAACCTGGCAACCGGTGGAACTGTAGGATCACTGACGAGAGCGCTTCAGGACGATCCCGCTCCAGCAGCGTCCGAACAATCCCGGGAAGGTCCTTGGCATCCGCACTCGGCATCGCCGCCGACAACGCCTGATCAACGCTGCGGTCCGAATATTTACGGAGTAACCCTAGGATCGGCTGGCCAGAACTCATGCACTAGTCATTATCGGCTCTTTAACCCCCCGCCTGCCCTTAGCAGACGTTAAACCCGCCGTTATCGGGCCTTACCGGAGTTCTTCGTCAGGAAAATCACAGAAATATCGATGCAAAGGGTTCCTTTCCCACCCACCCGAGGCTATAATCCTATCTTTTAACTCAAGGAACACCCCACCCATGGCTACTCCCCTCAATGTCAGCCATAAGTCCAGTAACAGCCAGGTCTTCCGCCTGATGCTCTATCAGCGCGCCGTCCACCCCGAGCTCGTCGACCTTCAGGGACGACGCCAGCACCGCCAGGACAACTACGAGGTCGAGTACTGGATCATGCCCAGCGGCCACGTCGCCCGTTTCCAGGTCGGCGACCAGCTTTTGACCGAAGCCGTCCTCGAGCGCGGAGACCACCTGCCCGAGAACGGCCTCGTCTACGCCCTGCCCTGCCTCGGCGAAAAAGAATACGAGCACGAGCCCACAGGACGCATCGGCTACGTCACCACCATCCAGACCGAGACCCTCAACGAAAACCTCTACATGGCCACCTATCGCGAAATGTCCGATTTCGCCAAAGAGGTCGGCGCCCTCTCCCACGCCTGGACCGCCCCCGACGGCGCCCCCTGCCTCTCCCTCGTCGATATCCAGCGATACCGCAAGGAGTTCCACGTCCAGAGCTACCACCTCGCCGGCGCCACCGGCCTGGTCCTCCGCACCCAGTCCATCTTTGAAGTGCTCGAGGACTAATCTCCGGAAAGCACAGCGGCCAGCCGGGCCGGGGCCTGCCCACTTGCCGCCCGCTCTTGAGGTCAGTACCCCGCACCCAGATCCGCCCCCGAGTCCCACACGACAACGGGGCGGTTATCTTGGGCGCCAGCCCAGCTCCCCTGCTCAACTGTTCTCCTGCTCTTTGGACCCCCCATGTCCACCGCCGACGCCATCATCCGCCACGCCCTGATCGCCATCATCCGCCTCCCCGCCCCCGACCAGCCCGGCGGACTGCACCCCCACGAATTCGCCGACCTCTGCCGTGCCCTCGCCGACGGCAACCTCCCCATCAGTGAGATCACCCTCAACACCCCCAACGCCCTCGACGCCATCCACCACGCCTCGACCGCCCTCGCCGTCCGCGCCCACGTCGGCGCCGGCACCGTCCTGACACCCCAGGCCTGCCACGCCGCCATCGACGCCGGCGCCTCCTTCATCGTCACCCCCAATCTCAACCCCGACGTCATCGACGCCGCCCACCAGCGAAACACCCCCGTCATCCCCGGCGTGCTCACCCCCACCGAGGCCCAGCAAGCCCACCACCTCGGCGCCGACTTCATCAAGGTCTTCCCCGCCAACCTCTTCGGCCCACCCTACATCCGCGACCTGCTCGCCCCCCTCCCTCACCTCCGCCTCGTCCCCACCGGCGGCGTCCGACTCGACAACCTCTCCCAATGGCTCACCGCCGGCGCCACCGCCCTGGGCGTCGGATCCTCACTCCTCCAAAAAGACCTCATCATCAAACGAGACTGGCCCGCCCTGACTGCCCTCGCCCGCCAGTGGTCCACCGCCATCCAATCCCACAAACCCCGCTGATCTGGATATCCCTCCTCCCCGCGACCTCGCCCCCTCCCCGCGAGCCGCGACGTCCCCGTCGCGGCCACCTCACCCAACCCCCAAACGCCCTCCTAAGCCCAGGCATGGCATGCCTGGGTTCTTCTCGCTCCCTCTTTCCTCACCCCTGCCCCCCCTTCCACCTCTCCCGCGTCAGCTCCCAACGCGTCCCCCCGTCCACCGCCCGCAGCCCGCAACGCGTCAACAACTTCTGCCCCGCCACGTCCTCCACCGCCACCTCCGCCCACACCCGCTCGACCGTCGGGTTCGCGTTGAACACCATCCGCACCAAGAGACCCATCGCCTTGATCGACTGACCCTTCCCCGCCGCCTCCACCGTCATCTTCACCTCCACCCGCGCCGACTTCTTCTGCCCGTCCATCACGTACGACGCCTCCCCGCAGAACGTCGCCCCCGACCGAACCGCGAAGTGCCGCCGCAACCCCTGACCCGCCAGCCCATTGAACCACCCCTGCGCCTCCTCCGACCCCCACCCCAGCCCCTTGGGCTGCTCCGTGAAACGCATCACCCGCGCGTCGTTCCACAGCCCCAACAGATCCCCCAGGTCCTCCACCCGCACCGGCGTCAGCTTCACCCCAGGCACGTCCCCGTGCGGCCGAGTCGCCAACGGCACGTTCGACGCCACCGTGTAACGCGGCCCCTGCGGACGAAGCTCGCTCGTCAGCAACTGAATCACCTCCACCCGGATCGCCCCCAATTCCGTCCCCCCGTGCGACCCCACAAACCTCACTAATTCCGCCGGCATCTCCCCCTTGACCCGCGCCAGCGTCAGGTGCGGATGCCAGGGCCGATCATCCCCCTTGATCCCCAGATCATCCAGCAGCACCCCCAGCTCCTCGACCATGTGCGACAGCGACCCCGCGTTCTCGATCCCCGTCCACACGATCTCCGGGTGCTTGTTCTCCGGGAACCCTCCCAATCCGCGCAGACGCAGACCCATCGCCAGCAGGTTCGCCGACGCCGCGCTGATCGCCCGCGTGATCTCCGCGAACTTCGACCCCTCGGTCTCACCCAGGAATCGCAGCGTCAGGTGCAGGTTCCGGTGCGCCACCGGCCGAACCACCGGGCTGATCCTCCCCAGCGCCTCGAGCATGCGCGCCAACGCCTGATTCGGCTGCACCGTCACGGCCACAAATGCTCGCGGCATGTCAACCCTTCCTCGAAACCCCTGCCCTAAACCCTAACCCTTATCCTACCCTCCCCGCAACCCCACCCTCTCATCTCCTCCCCTGTTCAACTGCTCAACTGCTCCCAGCCCCCCTCCCCACGTTACAATGCCCCCAGCTTTTTCCCCCGACCGAGGACCTCCGCCATGCCCACCGACGCCGACCTCCTCGCCCTGGCCATCCGCACCGTCAACGACGCCTTCCTCGGCCTCCTGACCACCGTCGACCCCGACGGCCTCCCCCACGCCCGATGGATGGGCGCCTCCTCCGTCACCGGCGGGCTCCGCGAAGTCTACACCCTCACCGGCTCCTCCACACGCAAGATCGCCCACCTCCACGCCAACCCCAACGTCTGCTGGGTCTTCTCCGCCCCCGACTACTCCACCGTTGTCACCCTCCAGGGACGCGCCGAGGTCCTGACCTCCCCCAACGTCGCCCAGGCCGTCTGGGACCGACTCGTCGAGTGCGCCCGAACCTGGTGCATGAGCGCCCTGTCCAACCAGGACAACCTCGAGTTCATCACCATCAAAACCCACGTCGACCACATCGAGATCATCAGCCCCCGCCTCCAGATCTTCGCCCCCAAAACCCTCACCCTCCCCAACCACACCCCCACTCACTAAACCCACGACTTGCTTCCGCCCTCTGCCAAGCCCAGGCATTGCTATGCCTGGGTGCCTTTGTTCTCGTCCACTCCTCCCTCACTTCAGCTCCCTCTCCCCCCTCTTCCTCCTCTCCGCATTCACCCGCTCCAGCGCCCCCGCCTCCACCCTCAGCAGCTTCACCAACTGCGACCCCGTGCACCCCAGCACACGACCCGCCACCCCAGGCTCCCACTTCCGCGTCGCCAGGTGATCCATCGCCTCGGCCAGCATCGCCGGAAACTCCGCATGCTCCGGGTTGATCTTCACCACCCCCTTCACGCACCTCGCTCTCCACATCGCCGACGCCCCGACCTCCAACGGCAGCACCCGCCGCACCTCGATCGCCAGCCGCACCCGCAGCCGAAACAACGCCACCCGACGGTTCTCCTCCTGGCTCCGCCGCTCCGACGCCTGACCCACCATCCCCGTCGGCTTGTGCAGGATCTCCACCGCCGTCTCGACCTTGTTCCGATGCTGACCCCCCGGCCCGCCCTTGCGCCCACGCGTCACCACGCACTGCCTCAGCAGCGCCCCCTCCTCCAACCCCGCCGGATGCAACTCAATGCTCTCCCGCATCCCCTCATCCTACCCTCCACGCCCACCCCTTCCTTCCCCCAAGCCGGGGCGCAAGCCCCGGGTATCCTTCTGAGCTAAACTACGACCCGTTCATGACCGACCCACGCCACGACACCCCCGCACCGCACGCCACCGCGTCCTCCCCCCGCGGCCCGCTGTCACGCCTCGATCGCTGGATGGCCTCCCATCCCTGGCACCCACGCCTCGCCCCCTACCTCCTCTACCTCCTCGTCCTCGCCCTGATCCTCGAACTCGTCCCCCTCCAGCCACGCCTCTACCCCTTCCTCTACACCCTCCAGTGCGCCCTGGTCCTCTACCTCCTCCACCGCTACCGCTCCCTCCTCCCCGAACTGTCCCTCCGCTTCCACTGGCTCGCCATCCCCACCGGCGTCATCGTCTTCATCGCCTGGGTCCTCCTCGGCTGGCTCATGGCCGGCGAATTCCACGACCGCTGGACCGCCCTCCTCCAAGGCCGCCTCCTGGGCCCCCTCAGCACCGTCGACGCCCCCGTCGACTTCCGACACCCCGACCAGATGGGCCCAACCATCGGCTGGCTCGCCCTCGTCCTCCGACTCCTGGGCATGTCCCTCGTCGTCCCACTCTTCGAAGAACTCTTCATCCGCTCCCTCTGCCTCCGCTCCTTCCACTCCCTCCGAACCACCGCCATCGGCGTCCTCCACTTCCTCATGGACCTCCCCCTCCTCGGCGACTGGCTCATGCAGACCAGCCTCGGCGAACGCGCCGGCCGACACGACCCCGTCCTCGGACGTGCCTTCACCCAGACCCCCCTCGGCGACCTGAGCCTCTTCGGCGTCATCGCCTCCACCCTCGTCTTCATGTCCGCCCACATCCCACGCGACTGGCCCGCCGTCTGGGTCTGCGGCATCGCCTACTGCCTCCTCCTCCGCGCCACCGCACAAAAGCACCGCCTCGGCCCCGTCATCTGGGCCCACGCCATCACCAACGCCCTGCTCTGGCTCTACACCCTGACCACCGCCGACTGGCAGTTCCTCTAACCCCCATCGCTCAACTGCTCACCTGTTCAACTGCTCACTCGCCCTCTGCCAAGCCCAGGCATTCCCGGGGGGCCATGCCTGGGTTGCCTTTCTCTTCTTCTACCAACGCCCCGGCACAAACAACTCCGCCTGCCTCCCCCCAAACCGCAACGCCTTCCCCTCGCTCCCGATCACCTCATCCGTAAACACCCCCCGCATCGCCTCCCCCGGCCGCAGCCTCACCTCCACTCCCTCCCGCATCGCATTCGTCACCGCCCACACCGCCCCACGCCGCGTCTCGATCACATCCACGTGCACCCCATAAGGCAGCTCCGTCCCCCCCACCCCCGCCCCCATCCCCGCCTCCACCATCGCCCTCTTCAAGATCTCCCCCAATCCCCCCGGCCGATCCACGTCCGCCGCCGCACCCGCCAGCGTCCCGATGTAATACACGCACCCCTTGCCGTGCTTCTTCCTCACCACGCACGCCCCTCGCCCCTCCAACCCCCCGAGCACTTCCACCCCCGCCCCCTCGAGCTCCACATACCGCCACCACCCCCGCAGCGCCTCCGCGCTCCCGCGCAGCGGCACCGCGATCCCCTCCCGACCCGGCAGCCCCAGCGCCGCCATCGCCTTCGCCAGATCCCCCTCCCACTCCGCCCCCGGAAGTGCCCCCGGAGTCGCCGCGCTCGGCCCCTTGAGCAGATCCTCCGCGCTCCCCCCGCCCGCCCGGAAGTTCTGCGTCGCCGTCGAGTTCACCTCGCGCAGTCCCACCAATCGCGCCACCGACGACGTCCTCTCGTGGTGCCCCATCGCATGCCGTCCCAGCGTCAGGTCATACGCCCCCGCGTGCGCCTCGCACACCAGCACCCCACCATCCTCCACCCACCGCGCGATCGCCCCCGCCGTCGCCTGCTCAAGCGCATAAACATCCGGCAGCACCAGCATCCTCACCCCCGCCTCCAATCCCTTCTGCACCAGCCGATCATCCACGTACCGCAGCCGCGCGTTCATCCGATACAGAATCTCCGTGTACGCCTCGATCGACTGCCGGAGCCGATACTTCGACCTCAGCCCGCACCACTGAAAAATCTCATTCGCCGTCGACTTGAGTATGGCTACCGATGAAACACCTTCCGGGGGCACGCTCCCCATCAGATCCCCCGCCACCGGCCGCAGCCTCCTCCACATCTCCTTCGCCGCCTCGAGCGCCCTCCCCGCCGTCCCGTCCGTCTCGAGCAGCCCCCACGCCGGCGACTCCGACCCCAGCGACTCCGACCGGAACTGCCAGAACAAAAACCCCCTCACCCCGAACCCCATCTGCGGCACGAACTCCCCCGCCAGGTCCCCCACCGTCAGCGCCCGCGGGTGAAACCACGTCGACCCCGCCCGCACGTGGCTCTCGACGTTGTAGCATGTCTTGCCCTGCGCCGACGACACCGCCTGCAGCGGGAACACCAGCGACCCGATCACCGTCCCCCCGAACACGTCGCACTTCTCCGCCATCAGGAAATCATCCACGCAAGTCACCGCGTTCATCGGCGACATCGTGTTCGGCACCGTGTGCAGGTACACCGGGTGTTCCCCGTCGATCTCCTTGACCGTCTCGATCCGCATCCCCGCCTCATCCGCCAACACGCGATTGAAGAACAGCCGCCAGTCCACCATGTCCGTCAGCGTCCCCTTATCGCGCGGCAGCTCCACCTCGCCCCACGTCTCATAGCACCGCCCCCAGACCCGATTCAGCCCGTCCAGCGACCCGTACTTCCCCTCGAGCCACTCCCGGAACGCCCCCGCGCACCGCGGGCAGTAGCACAGCAGCGTCTCGAGCTGCGGCTCCCGCGACGTCGCGCAAAGCTCCGGCTCATTCCACACGTCCCACATCCCCATCGCCCGATGCTTCGCGTACCGCCCCACCACATGCCGAGTAAACGCCCGCCGTGCCTCCCGCCCCTCCGCATGGTGGTAGCAAGGCCCCGGATACCCCCCGATCTGCCGAAACGATGTCGTCCCAGGCTCGACCCGCCTCCCCCCCCACGTCACCATCACGCAGTCCGGATCCTTCTCATACAACCACGACGGCCCCACGTCATAAATCAGATTGATCGTCACCCGCAGCCCATTCGCCCCCGCCAGCTCCATCAGCTCATCCATGTCCTCATCGAAGTACCGCCCCGGCCCGCGTTGCGTCCACCGCCACTGCGACCAGAACTTCACATCCGTGAACCCACACGCCGCCATCCGCCCAAGGTCCTCCGCCCACAGCCCCCTCTCCGGCGTAGGCGCGCGGTAATACTGCGCCCCGAACAGAAACGGCAGCTCCCACTTCTTGTCTGTACTCATCCCCCGATTGTCGACGCCCCCCGCCAACCCCGTCAAGCACCCACTGCCTCGTCCTAAGCCCAGGCATGGCATGCCTGGGTTGCCTCCTCTTCTCTCCTGCTCAACTGCTCACCTGCTCCCCTGCTCACTCCCCCCCCACCATCTCCCTGACCATCTCCCACACCGTCACCCGATCCAATTCTTGCTCTACCTCTTTCTCAATCTCCGAAAAATCCTTCACCGCCGGCGCCGTCGTCAACCTCGCCGGCTCATCCCCCTCACGCCGCGTCAGCGCCAGCGACCCATCCCCCGACACCGTCACCACCCACCTCCCCTCCTCCAGGCTCCGGTACACCGCCTTCCCATACAAACTTCCCGGGGCCGCCCAGTCCACCCTCTCCAGCGCCGGGTCGATCACCACCGCCATCGCCGGCGCCGTCTTCGCGTCAAACACCCGCCGGATCCACAGCCGCCCCTCGCGCACCGCGAAGTCCACGTAGATCTCCCCCTTCGGGTCGAACGGCGTCTCGATCACCCGCTCCTCCCCATCCGCCGTCCGCACCGCCACCGACAGCTTCCCTTCCTTGACCACCAGCTCCGTCACCGCCGTCCTCTTGACCGCCTGGTTGTACATCCCCACCAACTGCGCATGCTCCTGGCTGAGCGCCCGCAGCCGCCCCCGGTACACCGACGCCGCCAGCCGCGCCTCGAGCAGCCGGTACGTCGCCATCCCCGCCGCCGCCAGCAGCACGATCAGCGCCACGGTCTTCAGCCACGCCACCGGGTTGATTTTCACCGCCATGTCCTCATCCTAGCGGACGAAAGCCGACTTTCAGCCCCACCTTGCGCATTGTTCCGCTCCCGGGGCCGCAATCGTGGAAATCTCCCCCTCCAGATGATAAACTACCCTTCCTGCGGGCGATTAGCGCAGTTGGCTAGCGCGCCTCTTTGACGTAGAGGAAGTCACAGGTTCGAATCCTGTATCGCCCACTTCCAAAGCCCAGGGCCCCCCGGCCCTGGGTCTTTTTGTTCCCCCCCTCCTCCCCCCCACCCCCTCCTCCAAGCCGGGGCGCAAGCCCCGGGTAATCTCCAAAAAAAACAAGCCCAGGCATTGCATGCCTGGGTGATTTTCTGTCCCCCTCAATACGCCGCCCCTGAGTCCGCGAAGGGGCGGGTATTCCTCTTCCCCTTCCCCTCTTCCCCTCTCCCCTCTACTCTCCATCCTCTACTTTCCTCTCCCCCACCCCTTCACCCACCCCCTCCGCCATCATCCTCCCCGCCTCCTCCGCCGCCGCCGGCCGCGCGAACAGATACCCCTGCGCCGCGTCGCACTCGAGCGCCTGAAGCTGCGCCAACTGCTCCTCCGTCTCCACCCCCTCGCCCACCACCGACAGCTCCAGGTTGTGCGCCAGCGTGATGATCGCCTGCACGATCGCCGAGTGCGCCCGAGACTCCGCCAGGCAGTGCACGAACGCCCGGTCGATCTTCAGAATATCCAGCGGGAACCGGTGCAGACTCGCCAGCGACGAGTACCCCGTCCCGAAATCGTCCATCGCCAGACGCATGCCTAACCCACGCAGCCTCGCCATCGCCGGCACCACCGTCGCCGGGTTGTGCATGATCACCGACTCGGTCACCTCCAGCGTCAGGTCCTTCGACTCCAGCCCCCCCGCCGTCAGGCTCCCCCTCACGCACTCGATCAGCCCCGGGTCCTCCAGCTGCTTCTTCGACAGGTTCACCCCCATCCGCACCGTCCCCGACACCCCACGCCCCAGCTCCCGCCACCGACCAAGCTGCCCGCACGCCTCCCCCAGCGCCCACGCACCGATCTCCGTGATCACCCCCAGCTCCTCCGCCACCGGGATGAACAGCCCCGGCGGGATCAAACCCTTGCCCGGGTGCTGCCATCGAATCAACGCCTCGAACGCCCTCAACCTCCCGTCCTCCAGCCCCACGATCGGCTGATAGTGCAGCACGAACTCCCCCCGACCCACCGCACCACGCAGATCATTCTCCATCTGCAGACGCGTCAAAACCTGGTGGTGCATCTTCCCGTCGAACATCACGCAACCCCCGCGCTGCACCGCCTTGGCGTGATACAGCGCCGTGTCGCTGTCCCTCAGCAGCTCCTCCGCCGAACCGTCCTCCGCGGACCCCATCCGCAGACCCATGCTCGCCGAAGGCTGCACCCGATGCGCCCCCACGCTCACCGGCGCCGCGATCTGACGGCAAACCCGCTCCGCCACCTCGCTCGCCTCCTCCACGCTCGGAATGTCATCCAACAGCAGCACGAACTCATCCCCCCCCATCCGCGCCACCACGTCCGTGCCGCCGCCCCGCACCCGCGACAACGCCTCCCGAAGACGTTCCGCCACCGTCATCAACAACTGATCCCCCGCCTCATGACCCAGCGAGTCGTTCACCAGCTTGAAACGGTCCAGGTCCAGGAACAGCACCGCCATCTTGTACCCCGGCCGAACCCGCGCCCGCGCCAGACAACGATCCAGCGCCCGGTGCAACGCCGCACGGTTCGGCAGACCCGTCAGCGGGTCCGACCACGCCAGACACTCGAGCCTCTCCATGAGCGCCTGCGTCCGCAACGTCGCGCCCACCCGCGCCCGCAGCTCCGCCGCGTCGAACGGCTTGGTCACATAATCCACCGCCCCCGCCTCGAACGCCCGCAGCTTCACCTCCCGATCCTCCGACCCCGTCAGAAAAATCACCGGGATCGACCGCAGACCCTCGTCCTCCTGGATCCGCCGGCAGACCTCCAGCCCCGTCATGTCCGGCAGATTCATGTCCAGCAAAATCAGCTCCGGCCGACCCTCCCGCGCCAATCTCAATCCCGTGCCCCCGTCGAGCGCCTCGAGGAATTCAACCCCCTCCTCACGCAGCCGCTCCCGAACCAGCCGATGCACCATCGGCGAGTCGTCGATCACCAGCACCTTCTGCATTCGCTCCATCTCAAGACTCCGTCAAATCATCCAGATCCGACGCTCGGGGCGCAAACCACCATCAACCCCTCGTGGACCGTGCCCGAAACACATCACAGCCCCGAGAACCGGAACCGCAAGAACATCCACTTTCAAATATCGGTGATTTCCCGAGAGCCGTTCACACCGCAGGCAGATTAAAACCGATCACGCATCAATGCCATCCCCCCTGCGCCCACCCCCCCCCGCCGACCCGTGGCCTATTCCAGCACCAAAGACCACTTCCGTATATTTCCCGTCCACTCCTTCCCCCCCACCGTCACCCACACCTCCCACTCCCGCCTCGGATAACCCCACGCCGACCACGCCGTCGAACCATGACGCTTGAGCGTCGGCACGTCGAACGACACCTCCTTCACGTACACCTGCCCAGGCGTCAGCACCACCTCCCCACCCACACGCGCCGACGCGAAATAGCTCCGCTCCCTGCTCAGCAAACCCTTCCGCTCCACGCACGCCAACGCCGCCGTCACCTGCTCAACCTTCCTCTTCCGCTCACCCCCCGACAGCTCCACCCGAACGTGCACCGGCAGGTCCACCCGCAGCGCCGGCAGCGTCGCCGACACCCACGCACCCACCTGACCCTGCGCCCTGAAAAAACACACCATCCCCACCACCCCCAGGCACACGCACCACACCCCGTACAAACCAAAGATCATCCCCACCCCCTGCCCGTCACGAGCCTCGAACACCGACCAGCACATCCACCCCACCAGCACCCCGTAAACCACCCCCGCCGCGAACACCCCCAGCCACCACCCCGCACGACGTCCCATCGACCACCGCTCCCGCAGCCGATACCACCCCGAAGGCCCCCTCGTCACCGGCCGGGGCGACCCATCCAACACCCCCCCCAACGTCACCACCCCCCACAGCAACGCCACCCCGAAACCCGCCGACAGCATCATCGCAAACGGCCACAACCGCACCCGCCTCAGCAGGTACGACTCCCCAGGACGCCTCGGATCATAAAACGCCGTCACGGGCCTGCCCAACGGCACCTCCGACAGCAACCCCTCAATCTCCCGCGCCGTCCCACGCCACGGCAACGCCGTCAGCTCGTTGCCCGTCCGACCGATCCCCCCCGCCTCGTAACGATACTCCACCAAACCCCGATACCTCCCCCCCGACGCGTACACCACGTCCTTGCTCAGCACCACCGCCGGCGCAGCCTCATACCTCTCGAGCCGTCGCTGCTGCTCCCTCGCCTGCTCAAACCCATAGATCCCCGCCCCAAGGCAGATCACCCCCCAGATCGCTACGATCCACGCCGCTCGCACCGCGACAGGCCTCCTTCACGCTCCCCGCTCCACACTCTACTAAATCCCCCTTGCCCACGCCCCCCTCAACCCCTAAAGTCCACCCATGACCACCACCCCACCCCCCATGGTCCCCTACTCCAACCGCTACCTTCCCAGCACCCCCCCGGAAGTCGCCGCCAAAACCTTCTACGAAATCCTCGCCCGACGACGCTCCGTCCGCGAGTTCTCTAACCGCCCCGTCTCCCAAGAGGCCATCGAATGGCTCATCCGCTGCGCCGCCTCCGCCCCCAGCGGCGCCAACAAACAGCCCTGGCGCTTCGTCTGCGTCTCCAACCCCGACCTCAAACACCAGATCCGACTCGCCGCCGAGGAGGAAGAACGAGCCTTCTACGCCGGCCGCGCCAACCCCGAATGGCTCGCCGACCTCGCCCCCCTCGGCACCGACCCCGACAAAGCCTTCCTCGACGTCGCCCCCTGGCTCATCGTCGTCTTCAAGCTCGCCTCCACCGACGAAGGCACCCAGGTCTACTACGTCAACGAGTCCATCGGCATCGCCGTCGGCTTCCTCCTCACCGCCATCCACCACGCCGGACTCGTCGCCCTCACCCACACCCCAAGCCCCATGAAGTTCCTCGCCCAGCTCCTCCACCGCCCCGACAACGAACGACCCTACCTCCTGATCCCCGTCGGATACCCCGCCGAAAACTGCCAAGTCCCCCTCCTCGCCACCCAACGAAAACCCCTCGACCAAGTCATGATCCTCCAAAAATAACCCCAGCGCCCCATCCCCCCAACACGCCCCCTCCTATGCCCAGGCATGGCATGCCTGGGTTTCCTAACTGAATCACCCCACCCCCATGCCCACCCCCCCCAACATCCTCCTCATCCTCGCCGACGACCTCGGCTACGGCGACCTCGCCTCCTACGGCAACACCGACATCCCCACCC